>NZ_JBEYHT010000009.1:0-184195 GCF_040635425.1 Streptomyces laurentii
CCGCAGCGATCTGGCACAACCACAAGACCGGACAACCAGTCATACGATCCCTGATCGCCTACGACCACTGAACACATCGGAATGACTCATCTAGGTCAACACCTGGTCCGGAGTGGTCTACGTCGCCTTCGTCGTGGATACCTTCTCCCGCCGGATCGTCGGCTGGTCGGCCGCCATGCCGAAGGAGACAAGGCTCGTCCTGGACGCCCTCGAGATGGCCTTGTGGCAACGCGACCGCGACGAACACCCTTACCGGCGCGGCGAGTTGATACATCACTCCGATGCCGGGTCGCAATACACGAGTTTCCTGCTCGCCGAGCACCTGAACGACGCGGGCATCGCGGCCTCGATCGGCTCGGTCGGTGACGCCCGAGGCGGCGTGCCCTGACTGCGGTGCCGTGTCCGGCCGTGTCCACGGTGGTTACCGGCGGCGCAGTCCGTCCGCGTAGGCCTGGCCGAACTCGGCGGAGCATCAGCTCCTCGACCTCGCGGAAGGACAGCGGGAAGCGGAAGTACAGTCATACCGCGTGCGCGATCACCTCCACCGGGTACCGGTGGCCCTTGTACGACGGCGACGCGGACGACACGAACGAATCCCTCCCCGGCGCGACCACCAGAAGATCATCCCACCCGGCCGGTCAACGTGACAGTGCCCTCAGCGGGCCGGCTCGGTATCCGGCTCCTCGCCCGGAGTGGAATTCGGGCCCGGGTCCTCGGTGTCGGTGTCGAACGGCGGTGCCTCCTCGGTCCACTTCATCGAGGTGATCGTCGTGTAGTACTGCACCTCGCCCTTGCTCACACCGTCACCGCTCCGTGTGGCGACTGTCTCGGTGCCGAGCGGCATGCCCGTGGACTTGTCGAAGATCAGGCGGAGTTCGGGGTCGTGCTCGCGGGGGCTGCGGAGGGCGACGGCGTAGCCGGTGCGGCCGGTGTGGTCCTTGACGTCCCCGAGGGAGCGCACGCCGGGTTCGGCGGCGAGGAGGCGGTAGGCGGCGGCGCGCAGGGCCGGGGTGGACGGGAGAGTCGTGGCGAGTCGGACGGCTGTGTCGACGACCGTCCGGTCGAGGATTTCCTCGGGGGCGTTGTAGTCCTTGTCGACCAGGGCGAACAAGCGCTCGCGGAGGGCCTTTTCATCGGTGGGGAGCGTGGCCAGGAGGCGGAGGGGGAGGTCGCCCGTCGTGCCGCTGTCCGAGATTCCGCCGGGGGCATCGTGCTCGATCTCGCCCCTGCCGGCGTAGGTGACGGTCTCACCCGTCAGGTTCCACGACGTGGGGGAACCGTCCGCCTTCCATGCCGCCTCGTCGGCTTTCGTGGCCGGGCGGGCCCCCGGGTCCAGGAACTGCGACCACTGCTTGTTCTTGGCGGCGGCCGTCCAGGACCGCTGTTCGTTGCGAACGGCGACGGTGTAGTTCTTGCCGGGGACCTTGTGGAGGGAACCGGCGTGTTCCTCCACGTACCAGTAGGTGCCGGAGCCAGCCGGTTGCTGCCTGACGTGGGAGGCGGCAGCGAGAAGGATCTGGCTGCCGGAGCCCGACGCCGCGGAGGGCGCAGGTCCTGGCTTCTCCGGCGCGGTGTCAGTGATCACCACAGCCGCCACCGCCATCGCGGTGGCCAGGGCGAGACCCGAGAGGAGAGGGCGGCCTACCCTCCGCGGCTGGGCGGTGGCGCGAACCATGCGCGTCGCGCGCGGACGGATCATGATCGTTGCGAGCTCCTCTTCCCGAACCGGCGACGGCGTGCGGCGGCCGGGGTCAAGGTGGGCGGGGCGGGCGGCTGTCAGGCGGTGCAGGATGTCGTTCTTCACCGGGCATCCTTTCCTACGGCGATTCGGACTCGGGTGGACGTGCGCCGCACGGCTGCAGCCTCCTCCATGAGCGGGGAGGCCGACGCGGCCTGGGTGAGACGTTTGCGCGCCCGGTGCAGACGGACCCGCAGAGTGATGGGCGAGCAGCCAACCACCTCGGCCGCCTGTGCCGGGGTCAGGCCCTGCCACCCGGAGAGGATCAGCAGTTCCCGGTCGTCCTCCGGCAGCGTGGCCAGCGCCTTGAGCAGCGCGCTTCGCTCGGACACCTCCTCGGCGATGTCCGCCTCGGCGGGCTCCGCCCAGGAACGCAGTTCGGCGGCGAACGACGCGCGCCTGCCCTCCGCCCGGATGCTGTCCCGCAGGATGTTGCGGGCGACTCCGAGCAGCCATGGCAGCGGCGGCTCGGGAACGTCGTCCAGCTTGCGCCAGGCCACGGTGAACGTTTCGTTCACCACCTCATCGGCGACCTGACGTCCCGCACGGCTGACGACATACGCCCACACGCGTTGCCGGCAGCCGTCATAGATTGCGGTGAAACGATCCGCGTCGTAGTTGGGCACTGCCGCACCTCCTGTCCCTCCTGGTGTGTTCTGTCATGGGGTAATGGGCCGAACGGGCTGATCGTTACAGCGGCATGTCGGAAAACACGCCCGAGAGACGAGCGGTACGTCGCGTCAGGGTCCGCAAGACCGCCGCGCAGGCCCCGGGCGTCATGTGCGGTGATCAGCCGGCTGGCTTTCCGGACGGTCAGCTCCTTGCGCTTGTCGGGTGCGGGCTTTCCGCTGGCCCGGACCTGCTCCAGGTGGCGGCGGACGGTCCGCTTACTGCCGCGATAGCCGAGCTCGGTGATCTCCGCATGAAGCAGTGCCGCGTCCGTGCAGCCCTCGTTCCACCGCCGGTACAGATACGGCGAACAGGTTCTCGTAGGCCGGAGCTTCCCCTACGCTCCCCAGCCGTCCCGGGGGGTGCCTCTATGTCCTTCGTCAAGGCATCCTTGTCGGGTTTGGGGTGATTCGGTCTTGCTGGGGTCATGCGGCGAGCTCGACGTCCGCGGGCGTGCGGGATTCGTAGAAGGTGCCGTCTCGGAGCATGGCGAACAGGACGCTGATGCGTTGGCGGGCGAGGCGGAGGAGGGCTTGGGTGTGGGTTTTGCCGCGTGCTCGTTGCTTGTCGTAGTAGGCGCGGGAGGTGGGGTCGGCCTTCATGCAGGCGAAGGCGGAGAGGAACATGGCACGTTTGAGCTGCCGGTTTCCGCCTCTGGGCGCGTGCTCGCTGTGGATCGAGGTTCCCGACGACTTCGTTGTCGGGGCGAGGCCGGCGTAGGAGGCGAGGTGGGCTGCGGTGGGGAAGCTGGTGCCGTCGCCGACGGTGACCAGCAGGACGGCGGCGGTCCTGACGCCGACGCCGGGCATCGAGGTCAGGACCGGGGAAAGAGATATCCGATGCAGTTGATCTGTCAAGCGGCGATGGTGAGTTGTGGGGCCGGTAGGATCGGGAATGCGGCTTGTTCGTCGTATGGGCTGCGCTTGGTGAGGCAGTAGTGGAGGCAGCCGAGCATGCGGTTGAAGAGGTTCCGCTGGGCGGCTGTGTGGCGGTCTCCGTCGGCTCGTCGCCGGTCGTAGTGGGCTCGGGCGCCGGGTGAGGCGGTCAGGCTGGCGAAGGCCCAGACGTAGCCGACCGAGGCCAGGCGCTGGTTTTTGACCCTGCGGGCCATGACGGCGAGGCTTCTGCCGGACGCCCTGGTGATCGGTGCGGCCCCGGCGAAGGCTGCTCTTCTTCAGCAGCGTGCGCAGCTGGGCGCGGGTGAGCTTGGCGGCCTGTTCGGGGGTGGGGGCCGCTGCCAACACGGCGCGGGCGACGCTGCCGCTGATCCCTTCGCGTTTGCGCTGAAAGGCAGCGAGGTAACCGGGGAAGTATTCGCGCAGGTGAGAGCGGAGTTTATTGCCGGCTTGGGTCCGGTCCCATACGGCATCCTGCTGGGCGCGGGCGAGGACGGCGACTGCTCGGGCGAGCTCGCTGTCGTCAGGCAGCGGCCGGTGCGCGGCCCTGTCCGTGCGCAGGATGTTCCCGAGCACCATGGCGTCGAGGTGGTCGGATTTCTTGCGGGTGACCGTGTGGCGGTCGCGGTAACGGGCGGCGGCCATCGGGTTGATGGCGTAAATAGGCCGGCCGGTTGCGCGGAGGCATGCCACGAGAAGTCCGCGGGAGGTCTCGATCGCGATAGGGACTGGGGCGTTCACGGCGTCGCCGTGGGTGGTGAGGAGTTCGAGTAGCTGGTGCAGGCCGTCCAGGTCGTCGGCGATCCGAGCCCTGGCTAGCCTCGCGCTTTCAGGAAGCGGGCCGTCCGACGGGTGGTCAGGTGTGCGAAAAGTGCCTCTGACCAGCAAGAATGAGGATTGTCGAGGTCCTTGTTCCTGCTCCAGCCGGAGGCACTTCTCAGGTGAAGAAGAGTATCGGGTCGTACCCGCGTGTCCGCATTGAGGGCGGTGGCCGCGGGGTGGTGTCCCAGGCCGGGGCCGTGCTGCTGGTCGAGACGGTTCGCAAGGCCGGGCTGGACCGGGCGATATCGGCGGCGCTGATGCCGTGGCGTCGTCCGAGGGCGGTGCACGATCCGGGCAAGATCCTGCTGGACGTGGCCTTGGCGGTCGCGCTGGGCGGGGACTGCCTTGCGGATGTCGGGATGCTGCGGGCCGAGCCGGCCGTGTTCGGGCCGGTGGCGTCCGACCCGACGGTCTCCCGCCTCGTCGACAGCCTCGCCGCGGCTGGGCCGAAGGCCCTGTCCGCGATACGGGCCGCGCGGGCCGAAGCCCGCGAACACGTCTGGAACGTGGCCAAGAACGCGGCCCCGGACGCCGAAGGGCAGGTGGTCGTGGACCTGGACGGGGTGCTCGTGCCGGCCCACTCCGAGAAGCAGGACGCCACCGCGACCTGGAAGAAGACCTTCGGACACCATCCTCTGATGGGGTTCGTCGATCACGGAAGCGGCGGGGCCGGGGAGCCGGTGGCCGGCCTGCTCAGGCCGGGCAACGCGGGCAGCGACACCGCCGCCGACCACATCACCACCGCCCAACTCGCCCTGGCCCAACTGCCGAAGAAGTACCGGCGCGGACGCCAGACGCTGATCCGTACCGACTCCGCAGGCGGCACCCACGAGTTCGCCGCCTGGCTCGCGAAGCGGGGCCGGTGGCTGTCGTACTCGGTCGGCATGACCATCACCGACACCATCCACCAGGCCGTCCTCAAGATCCCGCCCGCCACGTGGACAGTGGCCGTCGAGCCAGATGGAGAGATCCGCGACGGCGCATGGGTCGCCGAACTCACCGGCGATGTCCTCAAGGGCCGGCCGCAGGGAACGCGGCTGATCGTCCGCAAGGAACGACCGCACCCCGGCGCCCAGTCGCGGATCACCGACGCCGACGGCCTGCGGCTGACCGCGTTCGCCACCAACACCACTGACATCCCGATCGCGGCACTCGAACTGCGGCACCGCCAGCGGGCACGGGCCGAGGACCGCATCCGGGCCGCGCGGGCCACCGGCCTGCGCAACCTGCCCCTGCACGACACCGCGCAGAACCAGATCTGGCTGGAGATCGTCCAGATCGCCCTCGACCTGCTGGCCTGGATGCCCATGCTCGCCTTGACCGGCGAGACCCGCGGGTGGGAGCCCCGCCAGCTCCGGCTCCGCCTCTTCTCCGCCGCCGCCCAGATCGTCACGACCGCCCGCCGCCGGCACCTGAGATTCGCCCGCCACTGGCCCTGGACCGACGTGATCACCGCCGCCCTGGCGCGGCTCGACGCACTCCCGAACCCCGGCTGACCAGCACGTTCCCGTCCCTGCGAGCAGCACCACCCCGACCGGAGCCGTGGAACCCGGCGCCCACCCGACGCGACAGCCGGGCCACCAAGCTGACCATCACCAGCCCGAACAACCGAAACGGCCCGCCGAAGAAACCGACGGACCGTCACGAAAGATCGAGGATAGGGACAGGTCAGGACGTCTTTGGCAACGGCGTCTCCTTGAGACTCGTCCAGTGCTCCGCACTTTCGAAAGCCCAATCCAGCTTCTTCCGCTCATCGGCTTGGCACTGCCTTCGGACGTTTTCGACGTACGCCGCCCGTGCGTCGGCACAGCGTTTTTGGGCGTCGTCTTTGCATCCGGACTGCTCGTAGTATCCACTGCGGTAGCCCGTCGCGTCGTCCGTGAAGAAGTAGCGGCTCTTGCATACCACTCCGCTGCCCACCCCGTCGCACACCGGGTTGTTCAGTACATCACTGATTTTGGCCAGCCGGGCATTGAGGTTGTCGGTGATGATCTCGTCGGCTTTGGCGCCGACCCAGGCGGCATTGGAGGCGGCTGCGATCCGGATGCTGTCGACATTCGTGGACTCGTGGGGGTCGCTCACGTTGGGGTCCTGGAACGCCATCTCCTGGTAGGTCGCCAGGTGGGTGCTGATGGCCAGTACACACACCGGCAGGCCCGCTTTCGTGTAGTCCACGCCGGCGCTCTTGCTCTGCAGTGTTCCTATGACCGAGGTAAGTTTGTTGTGGTACGTCAGCAACGTTTCGTACAGCTCCCGCTTCGAAGTGCTCTTGGACTTTCGCGGGATGTAGTACTCACTGTTGCTGATGAGTACGCCGTTGACCTGCCCTGCCTGCTCGCTGACCGTCTGGACCTTGTTCGCCTCCGCGACGATGGCGGAGAAATCATCCAGCATCTTCTTGACGTCTATTCCCTGGCTCCCCGGGAAAAGCGCGTTCAACAGGTCGCTGCCGACCTTCCCACCCACGGCTCCGAGCAATCCCTTGGCCACGGATAGCAGAAGGTCCGCCCACAGCGCGATCGCCAGGGCCTCGATCCGTGCCTGCTTCTCATACTGGTTGGCCCGCACCTCGTTGGGCTCCGGTTCATTCGGAACATAGGTGAAACGGCCATCCCGGGTAACCTGGGCAAGGTGATAGAGGTAGTAGATTGTGGCTTGGCTGGTTTCCCGAACGAGAACGGGCGTCCCGGCAGGATAGTCGTGGAAGTCAGCTTTTAGGAGGGTTGCCCAGTCCGAGCCCGAGCGGATTTCCTCGCCCTCGATCAACGGGCTCAACTGGTCGACGAGTTTCTGGAAGAGAGCGGTCTCCCCGTCCAGGAATTTTTTCTGGCCCTCGCTGAGCTTCGGCAAATCCTGTGGTGCCGCAAGTGGGAAGTTGTTGTGGTCTCCTTCGATGTAGACCCGGTCGACCAGAGCCCGAATCTCATCCGGCGTCGCCCGGGACGTGCGGTAGAAGTCCTGCAGTTTGCGAGCCATGTAATCCCGAGGGTTCCGGGCCCTCGACAGATCGGCGAAGAGAATGTCGACTGCCATGCTGAGTCCTTCCGACGATGCGGTTGGGGGGCACAAGCTTCACCTGCCGCGCCGGCAGCGTGAACAGCCCGTGTCGCGGCTCAGTGTGAGAATGGTGAGGTGCTCGTCACCGCGGTCCTCGCAGCGTCAACCCGGCACGACATGCACGCTCGAAGGTTCCGGGAACCTGCGGGCATCCCGTCCTCTTGAGTATGCGACCGCGGACGACGACTCGCACCTCGCTGATCCGGCGGCGTGAACGGCATGGCCGCGGCGCGACAGCCTCCCTCGTCGTGGAGGTCGAGCGTGCCACGTCAGGCCGCTCCGAAACCCCGAGGGTGAGAACGCCCACCAACTGCGGCGGCTTCTCTGCACTTCACTCAACGGGGTGACGGCGAGGTGTTCAGTCTCGGGCTGGCCGGGTGGAGGGAAGCCCGAGGCCGACGGAAGTCCTTCTCATGAGCTTGGCCGCGTCGGCTTGCTTGGTGCGGACGAAGGTCAGTGAACCTCTTCCAAGCTGACGGGTGGTTGGATCGGTGTCCCCGGTGGCGGGCATGAAGAAAGCTCCTGGTAGACGGGTTCACGACCAAGATCACCAGTCCGCCAGGAGCTCTCGTGCTTGTCTACCCGTCCGCCATCGATCTGTCCAGCCGCACCCTGGAGCATCTCTCCGGTCTTCTCGCAGGTCACCGCCGCCGCATCGGTTCCCGCTGGCGGCGCCTCACTTGCGGCCGGCAGGCCCTGCTCGTTCTCGCTCACCTGCGCTGCGGCGACACCTACGCCCGCCTCGCGGCGGGTTTCCGGGTCGGGATCGCGACGGTCTACCGGTACATACGCGAGGCCGTCGACCTCCTGGCCGCCCTCGCGCCCACGCTCGAACAGGCCATGCAGACCGTGCGGAAGAAGGCGTACGTGATCCTCGACCGTGCTGCCGATCGACCGCATCGCCGCCGACCGGCCGTACTACTCGGGGAAGAAGAAGCACCACGGCATGAACGTGCGGGTCATCGCCGATCCGGCCGGGCGTTTGATCTGGGCATCGGACGCGCTGCCGGGGGCCACGCACGACCTGACCGCGGCCCGGACCCACG
Source organism: Streptomyces laurentii (assembly GCF_040635425.1). NCBI lineage: Bacteria > Bacillati > Actinomycetota > Actinomycetes > Kitasatosporales > Streptomycetaceae > Streptomyces > Streptomyces laurentii. Next base: position 8,229 of record NZ_JBEYHT010000009.1, read on the forward strand.
GCATTCCCGCCGCTGACGGCGTCAAGTGCTGGGCGGACAAGGCCTACCAAGGTGCGAGTGCTGCCGTCCGCGTCCCGTTCCGGGGCAAGAACCTTCGCGGCTGGCGCCGGCGTCACAACCGGGACCACGCCAAGATCCGCAGCCTCGGCGAACGCGCCATGGCGATCCTCAAGTGCTGGCGACTCCTGCGGAAGCTCCGCTGCAGCACCACCCGAATCACCGCGGTCGTCCGAGCCGTCGTCGCCCTCGAACTCGCCAGCTGATCAAGATGGAAAAGGCTCACTGACCCTGCAAGTGCAGCAGCGCAGTTCAAACGCTCGGCGTCGTGAATCTCGCCATTGAAGAATCCCAGTTGGGCGAGCCAGTGCAGGGACATGGCTATTTCCGGCCGCCGCTGCTGCGTGTGCCAGGTCCTCGGCGTACTGGGGGTGTACTCGTCCTTCGCTGGACCATGACGTCCACTCGAGAGCCTTCGGGTGCTTCGCAGCAGCCGATTGGTTGCCCGCTCCGCGGTCCAAGCCCTGGCGACTCTCTCTCGTGGCGCGTTGGATCGAAGCGTGCTCCGTGGAGACCTGTCGGCCCATCCTTCGTTCGTGTACCGACTCACCGCCGCCGCGGGCCATTGGTCAGGGGCCCATTCCGTGCCGACCAAGATCCGGGCCATACGCGGACCAGCCACCTGCAGCTTGGCCGAATCGTGGCCGTTTCCGCTGGTCAGCGGCCACGCGAGGCGTGTACCACCAGCACACGAAGAATCTACTGGTGTCATACTCGCCGAAGAAGCTCGGCCTCTTCTAGAGTCCAACTGGTGCTTGCTACAACGCTCCTTGTTGCCGTCCTCGGGACACTGGCCATCAACGCATTGGTCGTGGCGCGAACCCCTCGCCTGTGACGGTTGCAAGGACATCCCCCACAAGGGTTTGGCGGTGGCAGCCCTCGCCACCGCCACAGGTAGCGGTCTTGCCATTTGGCTCACGTCCCGATGAGGACCCTTCGGACAACCGGGCACCGAGCAGGGGAAGGGGGCTTGTGAAGCTTCCCCTTGATCGTGGACACCTGGAGACTGGGACATGAGCATCACGGGGAAACTTCGTGTCGGGGTTGGCCCGGGGATCCGTCCGGCCTGCCTCGTCCCTCATTCGCCACCCACCACCGTATCCCCGTCGAACCGCAGCGACGTGATCCGCGACTCGCCGACCCACTCCCGGAGGGTGTCCGGTGCAGCGGGCTCAAGTTTCGTGGTGAAGAGAATGGCCAGGTCCTCTCTGGCCCGTGAGCATGCCACGTAGAAGAGGTTGCGTGCCCTGATGAACGCCTCAAGTTCCTTGTCCATCAGTTCGTCGCGCCGGGAGAAGATAGCCAGCATCTCGGGGATCTGGAAGCGGGAGTGTCCCTTGCTGACCACGGCGAGGACCCGGTCGAACTCCAGTCCCTTGACTCCATGTTGTGTGGCGAAGGGCGTGCCGCCGCCGAGGTGCTCGTTCAACGCCGGCAACTCCGCGTACGGCACCTGGCGCAGTTGTTGGTACTCCTTCGACCGCGCCGCCCGGACTTCGGCCTTGTCGTCACTCACAGCGCCTCCGCTGAGCGGCGGATCTCCGACGTAGTTCGCCGAATACGGAACGTTGCCGGGCTCCGACAGCCCGATGAACTACCCGAGACCGGGAGTGCCGGTGCGGTTGCAGAACAAGTTCCAGGAGATGTCCTCGAAGTCGTCGGACTGGCCGAACGGCACCAGCGCGACGCCGTTGTAGGCCAGCCCGGCCCCGAACGGCTCGTTCTTCTCAGGTCCGGTGTTGTACTCGCCCAGGTACGTATTGACCGTCCACTGCGTACCGTTCCAGTACATGACGACCAGCTCACTGGTGCCGTTGGTGCCATAGATCACCGAGTGCCCGCCCCCGGTGGTCATCGTTTCCTCCCCGGGGCCGCCGGCAACCGTGACCGGCGTGTAGGCGACCCGGAGGTTGCCGGTGATCGGCGCGCTCGGGTTGCCGTTCAGGCCGTTGAAGAGCACCGGCGTGTCCAGCTGCCCGCTCTCGTCCAGCCGGCACGAGGCCACGTACCCGGACGGATCGGTCCAGAACAGGTAGATGCCGCCGGGCAGTTGCCACAGGTTCAGCACCGCGACGATGCCTCCGGAGCCCCCGCCCCCAGCTGCCACCCGTCCGACGGTGCGCCGGGTGGATCCTCCACCGACCAGTACCGGCCCGCGTTGGAGCACAGGTACTTCACCACCCCTGTTCCGTCCACGAAGAACGCCTCACAGAACCCTGTGCCCACCGGCGCGTTCCCGTCGTACGGGAAGGGGTTGCGGAATGGCGCGACCGGCGACGCGGCGCTGCCCACCTGAACGGGTGCAATCATGCCGAAGCTCCCACCGAAAGGCCCAGCTCGCGACCCTGCGGCATACCCTCCCTTCGCAGGGCGATCGGGAGCGGCTGTCGGGTCCGTCGCTGGCCAGGATTGCTTCAGATGTTCTCCCCGAACAGTCGGGGGTGGGCTGGGTGGCCCAGCCCATGCCTCAGATGGGCATGCCGCCGATCCGCCCTCTCCAGGGACCCGACGACAACGGCCCGGACCCCTCCGGTGCGGACCGCCAGCCCGGGGAAGGTGTTGTGCGCCGTCATGGTAGTGAGGACGGCGAGCGGCGCCAGGTCCCTGTCGCGGGCAGGGCGGGCAGGGCGGGCAGGAAACCCTGCGGCAGTGGCCGTCCGCGCTCACCTGGAGCTTGCTGGTGAACCCGCCGCGCGAGCGGCCCACGCCCTCTCCTGACCGGGCGGAAGAGGGGGCCGTCGTCGTCGAAGTTCCGTCACAGCCGAACGGAGTATTCAAAGGGGGAAGAAGCCCCTGGCCACAGCTTCGGTCACTCAGCAGCCCTCAGGAGAACTCGCGGGATGTCGCACAGACCGGCGGTGCCGTCGGTACGGCCGAAGGGTCTGAGCCAGTACCGGGAGTCAGGCCGCGGCGAGCGCCTGCTCGCGGTCCGGCGTCGTGACCTTGGGCTTCCTGTTCGGCAGCGAGAGCCGGAAGACCTTGTGCCACGCGGAGTACACCTGCTTGGGCAGCGGCCCGGTGACGTACTGCAGCTCGTACTTCTCGAACAGGGCGCGCACCTTCACCGCGACCTCGGCGTACCGGTTGCTCGGCAGGTCTGGGAACAGGTGGTGCTCGATCTGGTGCGACAGGTTGCCGGTCATGAAGTGCATGGCCTTGCTGCCGCTGATGTTCGCCGAGCCCATCATCTGGCGCAGGTACCACTGGCCGCGCGTCTCGCCCTCGATCGACCGGCGCTCGAAGACCTGCACGCCCTCGGGGAAGTGCCCGCACATGATCACCGAGTGGGACCAGATGTTGCGGACCAGGTTCGCGGTGAACGTGGCGGCGAGCGTGGTGAGGAACGACGGGCCCGAAAGGAGCGGGTGGATCACGTAGTCCTTGAGCACCTGCTTGCGGATCTTGCGGCCCACGGCCCTGGCCCGCACGCGGAACTCCGGGTTCTTGCGGCGGCGCTTGTGCAGATTCCTGCCGAGTTCCAGGTCGTAGGCGGCGATGCCGTACTCGAAGAAGCAGGCGTTGATGAAGTTCCACAGCGGCTGGCCGAGGTGGAACGGGCGCCATTTCTGGTCCTCGTCGACGCGCATGATGCCGTAGCCGAGGTCGTTGTCCTTGCCGATCACGTTGGTGTACGTGTGGTGCAGCTCGTTGTGCGAGTGCTTCCACTGCTCGGCCGGCGAGACGTGATCCCAGTCCCAGGTGGTGGAGTGGATCTTCGGGTCCCGCATCCAGTCCCACTGGCCGTGCAGGACGTTGTGGCCGATCTCCATGTTCTCCATGATCTTGGCCACGGACAGGCCGGCGGTGCCGATCAGCCACGCGGGCGGGAAGATCGAGAACAGCAGGACGCCCCTGCTGACCAGCTCGAGTTTGCGCTGCGCCGAGATGACCTTGCGGATGTAGGCGGCGTCCTTCTCCCCGCGGCCGGCGATCACCTCGTCGCGGATCGCATCCAGCTCGCGGCCGAGCTCCTCGATCTGCTCCGCGGTCAGGTGGGCGGTGGGGTCGATGGCGGTCAAGGTGCTCCTACCGTTCGATGTCGCAGGGGCCCGCCGCGGCGGACACGCAGGTCTGGATGAGGACGCCCGGCTCGGCTTCGGTGATCTCGCCGGTGCGCAGGTCGCGGACGGCGCCCGACGTGAGCGGTGTGACGCAGCCGAAGCAGATGCCCATGCGGCACCCGGACGGCATGAGTACGCCGGCCTCCTCGCCGACGTCCAGCAACGGCGTGGCGCCGTCCGCGTCGACGGTCCTGCCGGTGGTGCTGAACCTGACCCGGCCACCGTTGCCGCCGACGACAATGCTGGGGCGGAAACGTTCGGTGTGCAGGCGCTCCGGGACGCCGTGCTCGGTCCAGTGGTCCTCGGCGGCATCGAGCAGGCCCGCGGGCCCGCACGCCCAGGTCTCGCGCTCGGCCCAGTCAGGGACGAGTTCGCCTAGACGGGCGATGTCGAGCATGCCGTCCGTGTCGGTGTGCAGCTCGGTGAGACGCAGTTTCTTGTCCGCGACCAGGTCGTGCAGCTCGCTGCGGAAGATCACGTCGTGCGGCTGCGGTGCGGAGTGGACCATGACGACGTCGTCGAACTCGATGTCGCGCAGCATGCCCATCACCGGCGTGATGCCGCTGCCGGCCGTCAGGTAGAGCACCTTGGCGGGCTTGGCCTCCGGCAACACGAAGTCACCGGTCGCCTGGTCGAGCTGGATCAGCGTGCCTGGTTCCGCCCTGTGGACCAGGTGGTTGCTGACCTTGCCGTCCGGGATCGCCTTCACGGTGATCGTGATCCGGCCGTCCCGACGGTTCGTCGGTGAGGTGACCGAGTAGGCACGCCACAGGCGCACCCCGTCGACGTCGACCCCGATCCGCACGTACTGACCGGCTGTGTGGCCGCGCCAGCCCCGTCCCGGCCTGATCACGATGGTCGCGGCGTCACCCGTCTCGGGGTGCACGGCCTCGATGCGCCCCCGCAGGTCGCCGCCCGCACGCAGCGGGCTGACCAGGTCGAGGTAGTCCGACGGCAGCAGCGGCGTCGTGACCATCTCCAGCAGTTTCCACGCCCCACTGCGGAGGGCTGCACTCGTCATGCCCCCAGCTTGATGTGCTTCGGGAGGTAAAGTCCTGTCCGCAGGACGTGAATCTGATCAGTTGAATTGTTCGCAGGGAACAAAAACGTGAGCCATGCAGTCCGGAGGGCCAGCGAACTGGTCCTGGATGAGACGACAGTCACCGCGCTTCGGGCCGCGCTGAGGACCACCGCCGACGAGGTCGTCCAGGCGATCATCGACGAGGTCCCGTCCTACGCCAACGCGCTTTCGGGCCGCATGGGCGTCACCATCCGCCGGGCCGTCCGCACCGCCCTGGGCCACTACCTCGACCTCGCGAGCGGGAACGCCACGGGCGGCGACGCCGGCGACGCGGCCTACGAACTGGGCCGAGGCGAGGTCCGCGACGGCCGTTCGATGGACGCCCTGCTCAGCGCCTACCGGGTCGGCGCCCGCGTGGCCTGGCGAGGCCTGGCCGCAGGAGCCGTACCCGCAGGTCTGCCCGCCGCGCAGGTGGCCAAGTTCGCCGAGCTGACCTTCGCCTACATCGACGAGCTCTCCGCCGCGAGCGCCGCGGGCCACGCCGACGAACTGGCCGCGCGGGGCCGGGCCCACGAGCGCCACCTGGAACAGCTGGCCCGCGACCTCCTCTCCGGCGCGAGCCCGGACGTGCTCCTTGCCGCTGCGAGGCGGGCCGCGTGGCAGCCGCCGGCTTCGCTGACCGCAGTCCTGCTGCCCGCCGCCCAGGCCCGGCCGGCCTACCGCGCGCTCGACCCGGGCACCCTCGTCCTCGACGATCTTCCGGACGCCTCCGGCGTGCTGCTCGTCCCCGATGCCGACCGAGCGCATCTCCTGAGGCAGCTGCCCGACCGCACCGCCGTGGTCGGCCCGGCCCGGCCGTGGACGCGTGCGTCCGCCTCGTACGCACGAGCCGTACGTGCGCGCTCCCTCTCCTGCGACATCCGCGACACCGAGGACCACCTGCCCGAGCTGGTACTGAGCGCCGACGCGGACGCGTTCGCCGACCTGCGTGTCCGAGCCCTCGCACCGTTGCGGACCTTGTCGGCCGCGACCGCGCGGCGGCTCGAGGAGACGTTGCGGGCGTGGCTGCTGCACCAGGGCAGGCGGGACGAGGTGGCGGCGGCGTTGTTCGTCCACCCCCAGACCGTCCGGTACCGGATGTCGCAGCTGCGGGAGCTGTTTCCGGATCTCGGGTCGCCGCACCGGGTTCTCGAACTGACGCTGGCGGTCGGTCTCCGGGCGGGCTGACGTGTTCTTCGACCGTCCACGGCCCCGTCCCGGACCATTTCCGGACCAGCTCTCGCCAACGGTCCACGGCAGCTGCCCTTTCCCCAGGTCAGAGTGCGTGCAGCTGCTGTACCACCAGGAGACCAAGAACCTGCTGGTCAGCTACTCGCCGAAGAAGCTCGGGTTCTTCTAGGGGCATAAAAAGAGGCGCCTGACCTGGGCTTTTGCCCGTCAGGCGTCTCTCTCTCGCCGTCAAGGAACTTGGCGCAGTGCTGGCAGAGAACCCCGACGCTCTGACCCGCGCGGCGAGCACATTCGGCCGGGTCCACACCGGACTACAACCAGAACGAGAGAAACCTGCGTGTCATGCACCCATGGGGGCGGGGACCGCCGGGCTGGCCGTCACGGGGATCTTCTCGGGACCCGACGTCGACTCTCCCTTGACGCAGGTGAAGCTCGTCTCCGTCCTCGTCATCGCCCTGAACTGACTGGCAGCAACCGTCCCGTCGCACCGTCTCTCCCCCTCCGACGGGAGAAGACCGGGGCCGACGGCATTGTTCGCCGGCGCTGCGATGGCTGCGCTTTCGCAGGCCGGCGGGTGAACCGCCCTGGTCATCGGCTTCCTCGACAGCAGGACGTGACCTCTCTTTCGTAGGCTGGCCGGGCAGCTGGTTCGCCCCGTCCGCCAGGCGGGACGGTCGCCAGAGGGAACCCGGTGGGAATCCGGGACTGCCCCGCAGCGGTGAGCGGGAACGACCGCCGACATACGCACTGGGACCGCCGTACCGGGCCCGGGCCCGGGAAGCGACGGCCAGTAGGAGTCCTCCACAAGGAGGACGTGCCCGCGAGTCCGAAGACCTGGCCGCGAAGCTCCTGGCAGCACGGTGGACCTTGGTCGTGACGTGACACCGTCTGCCAGGAGCTTCGTCGCTGCGCAGGAGCGTCCAACTCGTGGCTGCCACGACCGGGCTGGAAAAGGCTCCGTGTGGCGAGGAGCCGAGCAACCTGTGCCGGATCGGGAAGCGCGGCTGGGTCAATCACCCGAGGTGGCCGTCCCCTGTTCAGCAACCTCAGTCGCCGTCCAGCAGGAACCTCAGCCCCCGGGCAAGCCGCTCGTACTCCGCGGGGCGGTTGTAGATCTGGCCGCAGATACGGATCCCGCCGCCTCCCGGCCACGGCCAGACCAGGACCCGGCAGCCGACCCTGGCCATGATCTCTTCACGCAGAGCCTCCGCCTCCGGTCTGGTCCGGGCGAACCGCGGCGGCAGCCGCAGGGCACGCAGGGCGAGCCGGTCGTCGGCCGGCAGCGGGGTCACCCCTGGCAACTTGGCCAGCAGCCCGGCGCCGTGGGCCGCGAGGGCACTGTTGTGGGCCCGTACCCGCTCCGCGCCAAGTGCGGCGAGCAGGTCCAGGCCGTCGGCCGCGGCGAGCAGGCCCGTGTAGTCCGCGGTGCCCCGGTACTCCACGGCGCGCGGGAAGCCCCGGTGGTCCTCCCAGGACGGAACAGGCGCAGGCACCCGATCCCGCAGGGCGGGCGCGACCGCGAGGACGGCGGAGCCCGAGGGCGCGTACGCCCACTTGTGCAGGTTGCCGAACCATACGTCCGGCCGGCCGGCCAGCGGGGCGGCAAGCATGCCAGGCGCGTGGGCGCCGTCCACGACGGTGGTCACCCCGCGATCGGCGAGGTCGGCGAGAAGCCGTGGCCCGGCGACGATCCGGGCCGTGGGTGAGGTGATCTGATCGACTACCGCCACCCGGGTACGGGGAGTGACCGCGGCGAGCACCGCTTCGCGTACCGCGTCCTCGTCCGGCAGCAGCGGGTGGAGCGGGACTGTGACGAGCCGGGCCCTGCGCGCGGCGGCCTCGACCACGGTGCCGTAGCCGTGGTCGGTGACCAGGACCTCGTCGTCGGGACCAAGCCCGAGCGCGTCCAGGGCCAGGTGCGCGGCCTCGGTCGCGTTCGTCACCAGCGCCATGCCCTCCGGGTCGGTGCCGAAGTGCGCGGCGATCCGGGCCCGCGCGGCGGCGAGCCGGTCCGGGACGCCGAGGAAGAAGGCGTCGGGGTCGGCGGCTGCCTCGTCCGCGATGCGGCGGTGTTCTCGCGCGACCGGGAGCGGGACGGAGCCGAAGGAGCCGTGGTTGAGGTGGGCCACCCGCGCGTCGAGCCGGAAGAGCTCAGCACCGCCGGGGAAGACCCCGGCGGGCGCGGGCCCGTCGGTACCGACAGGCACCGGGCCGTCGGTACGGAGGGGTGCCGGACCGCTCGCACCGCCGGGCGCGGCGTCGACCGTCCGGCCCGGCGCGGCGTCGACCGTACCGCCGGGCGCGGTGTCGCTCGTACCGGCCGGCGTGCTCATCGGGTCTCGGCCGTGGCCGTGTGGCCGGGGGCCACCCTGACGCGGACGGTCGTGTAGACGGCGCCGTCGATCATCCTGGTCTCGGCCGGGCGGGCGACGCCGTCGACGGTGACGGTGTCGTGGTGGCCGGCGAATCGTGCCTCCCAGGTGTACGGGGCGGAGCCCGAGGTGTGGGTGAGCGTGGAACGGTGGGCGCCCTCGTGCTTGAGCGCGAAGGCCGAGTCACCGATCCGCAGGGCCTCCACGGCGAGCCATGCCATGCCGGAGGGCAGGCGGGACTGGGTGGTGAGCAGACGCGCAGGGGCGTTCGGTGTGACGCCCATGAGGCCCTGGACGGTCTGGGCGATCAGGGTGAAGGACACCTCGGGGTAGTCGCCGTTGGTGCCCTGGCGGGTGTTGACGTGCTGGACGTCCTTCTGGGCGTAGACGCGCCGCATCCACTTCCAGGCGGTGTCCGGACGGTTGTTGGTGAAGAAGGTGTCGGGGAGGTAGGTGAGGGCCTCGACGTTCTCGGGGCGGCCCTCGCCCTCGGCCTGGGCGTCGACGTAGTCGAGGTATGCCTCGCGCCGGGCGCCGGGCTCGATGATCTGCTTCATCGGCATGAACCAGCTGTTCTCCTTGCCCCAGCCGGTCAGAGCCCGCCCGTCGACGGTGTAGCCGCGGACCATGTCGGCGGCCGAACCGTCGCCGCTCCAGGTCGTGTTGAAGTACGTGTGGAGTTCGCGGGCCCGGTGGGCGAAGTCGGTGGCCGTGCGGGCGTCGCCCTTGGCGCGGGCCAGCGCGGCCATCGCCCGGTATGCCTGGTATTGGGAGCCGATGGCGTCTCCGGCCTCGACGAGCGGCTCGTCGCTCTGCTCGTTGTAGCTGGCCACGCCCTGGAAGATACCTCTCCCGGTGCCCTCGGCGACCTTCACCCGGTCGCCGTTGTCCTTCCTGCCGTCGTGAAGGGTGACGAACTCCTCGGTGGCGTGCCGGTAGAAGTCCCACAGCACCGGGTCGTCGAGGTAGCTCCGGTCACCGGTCCAGCGGTACGCCTCCTCGGCCTTCTGTACGAGCTCGAAGACCGCGGGGACCTCACGGACGAAGAGGTCGGGGCGGCGGTAGTCGATGGACAGGTAGGTGCGGTTGTCGAAGTTGAGCGCCCAGACGGGGTAGTAGGCATGCTCGGCGGTGGCGGACGCGGCGAAGGCGCGCAGCATCGCCTTGTTCTCGGCGTGCAGTCCGAGCACACCGGCGCCGGCGAGCTGGTGGGTCATGTCCCGGGAGTAGTAGCCGCTGCGGTTGGCGTAGCCGGCCCAGTAGGAGGGGGCGTAGACGCCGGTGCCGGTTCCGCCGGTCTGGCGCTCGTCCGCGTTCAGCGGCCCCGGTGTGCCCGGGAGGTGGACCCAGCTGCCCGCCTTGCGGGTGGCCCAGGCGAACATCTCGCCGGCCTCAGGGTCGCTGGAGGTGATCCGGGGGTTCGCGGGGGTGGCCGGCGAGACCATGACGTCGTCGGCGTTGACCCAGCTCCGGCCGGACTCGAAGGCGATCTCCAGGCGGTCGCCGGGGGCGAGGGTGACCGGGCCGAGGGTGTGGCGGCGGTACTGGGCGGCGGCGGGCAGGTCGAGCGAGGCGGCCGGAGAGCCGTTGACGCGCAGGACGTACCGGCCGCCCGGGCCGCCGGTGGCGATCCAGGCGGAGATCGCGTAGGAGCCGTGGCCGGCGGCCGTCACCGTCTGGGAGACCTTCATGCCGCTGCCCGCATCCAGGTACGCGAGCCGGGCACCGGCGTGCGGGTAGTTGACGGCGGTCCCCGTGCCCGGGGTGAACTCCCAGCCGCTCCCCCCGGCTTCGAAGCCGGGGTCGCTCACGGTGAGGAGCGCCGGGGCAGTGGGCGCGGCCTCGGTCTCGGCAGCGGGGGCCGCCGGGGCGACCGCGAGTGGGGCCAGCGCGGCAAGCAGGGCGGTCGCGGATCTGAGAGCCAGGCGGGAACGCGTCATGGGGATCTCCCGGAGCGTGGGTGGACTCGGCGCGCGGCACGCTAGCAATCCCCACAGCGGCTTGCAATGGTTCTCACAGTCGTTGAACGACGACTCAACCGAAAGTTTTCATCGATCCATTGCAAGTACAGAGAGGCGCTTGTACTGTCCCGGCTCATGACACAGAGCGACCGCAACGGAGCGGACAGACCGATCGGACGCAGAGGCGTCCTGCGCACGGGCGGCGCCCTCGCCGCCACCGGCCTCGGGGGCCTCGCCCTCTCCGCCTGCACCGGCACCGGCACGGGTGGAGGCACGGGCCGGGCCGGCGATCCCAAGAAGGGCGAGATCACCGTCTGGTCCTGGCAGGGGCCCGCCACCGAACTCAAGGCCCTCCTGCCGGACTTCAACCGGGTCTACCCGGACATCAGGGTCACGGTCCAGGACATCGGGAACCCGGCCATCTGGGACAAGATCACCACCGGTCTGGCCGCGGGCGGCCAGGGGCTCGCCGACGTCCTCCACATAGGCGTCGACTACCTTCCCGGCTACGTCGAGCGATTCCCCGGCGGCCTCGCCGACCTCGGCCCACTCGGCGCCACCCGGCACAAGGACGCCTTCGCCTCCGGCCTCTGGCAGACCGTCTGCCCCGACGGCAAGCGTGTGAACGCCCTGCCCTGGGAGGCCAATTCAGCCGGCTTCTACTACCGCGCCGACCTCTTCGAGAAGGCGGGCGTCGACGCCGAGGCCCTCCAGACCTGGGACGAGACGATCGAGGCCGGCAAGCGCCTCAAGGCCAAGACCGGCGTCCACCTCCTCGGCATCGACAAGCCGGCCTCCCAGCCCGACGCCGCCAACTTCTTCCAGATGCTGCTCCAGCTCCAGGGCGCCTTCTACTTCGACCTCGAAGGCCGGGTCACCCTCGACTCGCCCGAGGCCGTGCGGGCCATGACGCTGGTCAAGACCATGAACGACGCCGGTCTCGTCAGCGACCTCGCCGGCGGCTGGAACGCCCTCATGAGCTCCCTCAAACAGGGCACCAACGCCGTCGTGCCCTGGCCCACGTGGTTCGGGGGCATCGTCGAGGAGCAGGTGCCCGCCGAGGCCGGCAAGTGGAAGGTGCGGCTCCCGCCCGCCGTACGCCGCGGCGGCCCCACCGCCGCCACCGTGAACTCCACCCACCTCGCCGTCGCAGGCAGCAGCAGGCACCAGGCGGCCGCCTGGTGCTTCGTCGAGTTCGCCCTCACCCGCCCCGCCTCCCAGGTGCGGATCTACCGGGGCAAGGGCATCGCCCCCGCGCTCATGAAGGCTTACGACGACGCCGTGTTCCACGAGCCCTCGGCCTTCTTCAGCGGCCAGAAGAAGGGCGAGATCTTCCTCGCCGCCCTCAAGGCGCCCTCCCCGGCCGTGAACTACACCTCCGACTACGCCCGCGCTCTCAAGCTGATCACCGACGCGCAGTCCAGGGTCCTCCTCAAGGGCGCCGACCCGGCGACCGTGCTCCGCGAGGCGGCCGCCGAACTCGTCCGCCAGACCGGCCGGAAGGCCGCCCGATGAACCTGGCCACACCGCTCCCGGCCGCCGCCCGCCCCCGGCGGCGCGGCCGGGCGGCTCCGTACCTCTTCGTACTGCCGGCCCTTCTGCTCTTCTCCGTCTTCAAGCTCTACCCGATCGGCTGGTCCTTCGTGATCAGCCTGCACCGCACCGTCGCGGGCACGGAGACCTTCGTCGGCTCCGACAACTACCGGCGGCTGCTCGACGACCCGTTGCTGTGGACCGCGCTCCGCAACACGGCGATCGTCCTGGCCGTACAGGTCCCGCTGATGCTGGCCCTCGCCACTGCTCTCGCCGTCGCCCTGAACTCCACGCTCCTGCGCGGCCGCCCGGTCTTCCGGCTGGGCTTCTTCCTTCCGATGGTCACCGGCCTCGTCGCGTACGGCATCGTCTTCTCCGTCCTCCTCAACAAGGACTACGGCCTCGTCAACTGGCTGCTCGGCCTCGTCGGCGTCGCCCCCGTGCCCTGGCTCACCGACGGCCTGTGGGCCCGGATCTCCCTGAGTCTCGCCCTCACCTGGCACTACACCGGCTACAACGCCGTCATCCTGCTCGCCCGCCTCCAGACCGTGCCCGCGGAGCTGTACGACGCCGCCGCCGTCGACGGGGCCGGCGCCCTCGCCGCGTTCCGTCACGTCACCCTGCCCGGGCTGCGCCCCGCGCTGCTGCTCACCACTGTCCTGTCCACCATCGGCACGCTGCAGCTCTTCGACGAGCCGACGGTCCTCACCGGCGGCGGCCCCGACAACGCCACCCTCACCATCGGCGTGTACCTCTACCGCAACGCCTTCACCTACGCGGACTTCGGCTACGCCTCCGCCCTCGCCTACGCCCTCACCCTGCTCATCGGCCTCCTCGGCCTGGTCCAGTTCCGCCTCCTGGGAGACAAGTCGTGAGACACGCCATGACGAACCGGGCCCCGGGCCGGCGGGCCGGCCGCTCGCTCCTGCTCACCTCCGGCCTCGCGATCGCCCTCGCCGCCGTCGCCGTGCCCTTCTACTGGCTCGTCGTCGGCGCCACCCACAGCTCGCGCGAACTCTTCACGAGCCCGCCGCCGCTGCTCCCCGGCGGCCACCTCGCCGAGAACCTCGCCACCCTCCAGGACACCGCCCACTTCGGCCGGGTCGTCCTCAACTCCCTCGGCATCGCCAGTGTGTACACGCTGCTCGCGGGCACGGTCTGCACCCTCGCCGGATACGGCTTCGCCACCTATCGCTTCCGCGGCCGCGAGGTCCTCTTCGGGCTGCTCATGCTGGGCCTCGTCGTGCCCACCCAGATCACCCTTGTGCCGCTCTTCCGCATGATGGCCGGGCTCCAATGGCTCGGCACCTACCAGGCTGTCATCGCCCCCAACCTCGCCCTGCCCTTCGGCATCTTCCTCATGCGGCAGTCCATGGCGGCGCTCCCGAAGGAGCTGCTCGACTCCGGCCGCATGGACGGCTGCGGTGAGCGGCGGCTCTTCCTGAGGGTCGCGCTGCCGCCGATGCGGCCCGCCCTCGCGGCCCTCTCGATCTTCCTCTTCCTCTACCAGTGGAACGACTTCGTGTGGCCGCTGATCGTGCTGCGCGACGAGCTCACCTTCACCATCCCCGTCGCCCTCGCCTCCCTCCAGGGACTCGACGAGACCGACTACGGCGCCATCCTCGCCGGAACCTCGGTCGCCGCCGTCCCCATGGCGGTCGTCTTCCTGCTCCTCCAGCGTCACTTCGTCTCCGGCCTCCTCGCGGGCGCCGTCAAGGAATGACCATGACTCTCCAGGCCCGGGCCGACGAGCCCGTAACCACCGCGCACGAGACCCCGGTGCCCTCCGAACCCCTTCACGACGGGGTCTCGATCGCCCTCCTCTCCCCCGGCACCACCCCCTCCCGGACCCTGACCCCCCTCCCGGACGGACTGCTCGCCCTCGACGTCCACGCCCCCGGCGTCCCCGTCGAGATCCGCCTCTCCGTCCCCCTCGGCGACGCAGCCGGCTACTGGCATCCGCAGGGCGGCTGGCGCCGCACCCTCGTCCCCGACTGGGCCGGGCGGGCCGCTACCTGCCTCGTCGACGGCCCCGCCGCCGGCTCCCTGTACGAGCACTCCGGCGCCACCCTCCTCACCTGGGCCGCCGCCGACCCCGTCACCGAGGCCACGATCCGCTTCGGCGTCTCCGAGGAGAACGACACCCACGTCGTCCACCTCCGGCTGCCCGCCGCCGACCGCCCCCACCGTCTGCTGCTCGCGCCCCGCGCGCCCTCCGTCGCCGCCGCCCTGCGCCCGATCCGCGCCCACCTCGCCGCCGCCCACCCCCCGATGCACGTCCCGGACACGGCCCGCGTCCCCGTCTACTCCACCTGGTACGCCTTCAACCAGAACGTCACCGCCGCCGCCGTCGAGAGCCAGGCCGCACTCGCAGCCGAGCTCGGCTGCGGGGCGCTGATCCTCGACGACGGCTGGCAGGCGTACGGCAACGGCCGCGGCTACGCGGGCGTCGGCGACTGGCGGCCCGATCCCGCGAAGTTTCCCGACCTCGCCGCGCACGTGGCCGCCGTCCGCGCCCACGGCCTGTGTCACCTCCTCTGGGTGGCGCCCCTGCTGCTCGGCCCGCAGGCCGACTGCCACGACCGGTGGGCCACCGCGGCCCCCCGCCCCGCCACCGTGCCCGGCGCCCACGTCCTCGATCCCCGCCGCCCCGAGGTGCGCCGGCACGTCGTCGACCTGTGTGTCTCCCTCGTCCGCGACTACGGACTCGACGGGCTGAAGCTCGACTTCCTCGACGAGGCCGCCGTCTACGCGGGCGACGGCGGCGGCGACGTCGGCCACGCCATGACCCTGCTCCTCGACAGGCTGCGGCAGGAACTCGAGGCCGTCCGGCCCGGAATCCTGCTGGAGCTGCGCCAGCCGTACACGGGACCCGGCATGGCCCCGTACGGGAACATGCTGCGTTCCTTCGACTGTCCGGCGGACGCCACCGCCAACCGGGTGAACACGCTCGACACCGCTCTCCTCGCGGTCGGCGGCGCCGTCCACTCCGACATGCTCATGTGGTCGCACAGCGCCGGTACCGAGGCCGTGGCCAGGCAGTTGATCGGGGCCCTGCACTCCGTACCGCAGATCTCCGTACGCCTCGACGAGGTGCCCCGGGAGCACCGGGAGACCGTGCGGTTCTGGCTCGGATGGTGGCGGCGGCACCGCGAGCTGATCCTCGACGGCGAGACCGAGCCGGGGCGGCCCGACGAGCTGTACCCGCTGGTGCACTCGGCCCTGGGCGAGGAGTGCCTGATCAGCGTGCACGGCGACCGGGTCGCAACCCTCGACACGGCCGCGTACCGGACCTTCCACCTAGTGAACGGTTCCGGCCGGGACCGGGTGATGGCCGATGTCACCGGCGGCGGACCGGTGAGGGCCCGGGTCCACGGTCCCGACGGCCGTATGATGAATGATCCACTGACGCTCCTGCCCGACGGACCACGGCCCCTGGCCGTCCCGCGCGGCGGCCTGGTGTCGCTCACACTCATGGAAGGACCGCGATGAAGGTCGGCATCACCGACGTCGCAGCCCGCGCACAGGTCAGTGAGGCCACCGTCAGCCGGGTGATCAACCGGCGCCAGGGGGTGTCCCGCAAGACACGCGAGGTGGTCGAGCGGGCCATGGCCGAACTCGGTTACGAGCGCCCCACCCAGGGCCAGCTGGTGGCGGTCGTCACCGAATTCGTCTCGAACCCGTTCTTCGCCGACGTCGCCGAGCGGATCGAGTCCGCACTCGCCCCCCACGGCCTCAAGACCGTCCTGTGTCCCGTCTTCCCCGGCGGCGTCCAGGAACTGGACTTCCTCACCGCGCTCATCGACAAGGGCGTGGCCGCCGTGGTCTTCCTCTCCGCCTCCAACACGGTCGAGGGTGCCGACACCGAGAGCTACGAGCTGCTGCGCCAGCGTCGCGTCCCCTATGTCGGCATCAACGGCGAGTTCGCCGACGGCGTGCCCGTTCCCGTCTACTCCACCGACGACGCACTCGCCGCCGAGTTGGCCGTCGACCATCTCCACCGGCTCGGCCACCGCCGCATCGGCATGGCCTCAGGCCCCGCCGGGAACCGGCCCGCCGACCGGCGGGTGCGCGGTTTCGTCGAGGCGATGACCCGGCGTGGCGCCGAGGACGCCGAACGGTGGGTCGTCCGCCAGTCCTACACCGTGGAAGGCGGGCAGGCCGCCGCCGCGGCCCTCGTGGCGCAGGGCGCCACCGCCATCGTCGCCGCCAGCGACTATATGGCCCTCGGCGCCATCCGGGGCATCCGGCGGCAGGGCCTCTCCGTGCCCGCGGACGTCTCGGTGGTCGGTTACGACGGCTCGGCCGTCACCGAGTTCACCGACCCCACGCTCACCACCGTCCGCCAGCCGGCCGACCGGCTCGCCCTGGAGGTGGGCCGCAGCGTCCTCGCCCTGGTCAGCAACCGCGAGGTGCCGACCGGCGAACTCCTCTTCGACCCGGAGCTGGTGATCCGAGCCTCCACGGGACCGGTGCCGGGCACCTAGTGCGGGTCGGTGTCCGCCGAGGGCTGTGGTGCGGGCGGGAGGACCGGCCGGTCATCCCGGCCTCGCCGAATGTGCGGTAGCGGTCGGCCCATCGCTGGGCCGTGGTGGGTGAGACCTGGAAGCGCTCGGCCGGCCGGCCGTCCTCGACCATACAACGGGCCGGACGCAGACGTCCGGTCTCGGTCAGGGGTGCACTACGGTGGGGCACGAGGGCCTTTCTGGTCGCCGGTGCAGATGTCGCAATCCACACCAGGCCGGAAGGCCCTCACCCATTTCAAGATGCCCCAGCCGAGACCTCTATCGCCCGTCCACGACCTCCCGGGACAGAACACCTAGCCCTCCCGGTACCACCTGGGCCCGAAGCTGTTCGGGAATGCCACAGGCTCGCCGCCCAAGTGTCCCGTTGCGTCAGGGCGACGAGCGCCGCGAGAGAACCTCGATGCTCTGGCCCGCGCGTCGAGCGCATTCGGCCGGGTCCACACCGGAGTACCACCAGAACGAGATACCTGCGTGCCTGAGGTCGCAGGGCCGTTCGGCCGGCCCGGAGGTGAGCTCCATTCGTGTCAGCACGTACTTCCGCGCCCGCGCCCACGTCGTGCCGTAGGCCGCCGGGTCCACGTAGTCGCCGGCCTGGTTCCTGGACAGCCGGCCGTCCGGTGCCACGCCGAAGCGTTCGATGTGCGCACGGAGGATCCGTACGAACTGCGGCGGGATGGGCACGGGGCGAGTCGCGGTAGCTGCGCGGCGCTTGAGCGAGGGCACCTCATGCACCACACCGTCACCACCCGGATGGAGGACTCCAGCGGGCCGGCCTCCGACCGGATGGGGGCGCACCGGGCTGGGGCGGCGTGTCGGCGGGCGGTGCCCGGGCCGATCGGCGGACCCGTCGGTCGGGCTAGTCCCGCGTGCGGGTCGCGGTGGACGGCGCTTGTCTGAAGAAGTGTCGTTCCACGCCAGGAGACGTACGCGACCGGGAGGCGCCAGGACATGCAGCCGCAGTTCAGGACACAGAACATCGCGTCGACCCGTGGATTCCTTTCGGTCGGCGAATGCGCCGACGTCATCAGGGCCATGGCCCAGGCGCCGCGGGAGCCGGCTCAGATCGTGCGCGCGGGCGAATCGATCCTGGACGAGTCGCTGCGCCTGTGCTTCGACCACCACTTCCCGGAGGACTTCAAGCGCCGCGTCGGCGAGCGCATGACGTCCTATTTCGTCGACCACCGCGCGGACTTCGACTCGGACGCGGACTATTTGTACGGCCCGTACTTCATGTCGTACGAGAAAGGCAGCTACTTCCGCGCGCACCGGGATGTGGCCAACCACAAGGACGATCCGCCCCGGCTGGCCGCCCACCGGTGGTCGCTGCTGCTCTACCTCAACGGGCGCGACGGCAGCGAGGCTCTGCCGGCCTTCGACGGCGGCGCGCTCACCGTCTACGAGACCGACCCGGGCCTGCGCGACCGCCGGGTGGTCGTGGTACCCGAGCCCGGCATGCTGGTGTTGTTCCGGTCCTCCCTGATGCACGAGGTGGCGACCGTGCGCGACGGCACGCGGTACGCGGTCGCAGGGTGGATGTCCCGTGCAGACTCCCCCGCCCTCGCAGGCCCGCGATGACCCACCACTCCCCCGCGAACGAGTCGGTCCGGATGACGGTGACGAAGGAGACCGACGTCGAAACACGGACCGCGCTCGCCGCGTTCTGCCGCCGCAACCGGTTTCCGTACCTCTATTCCGAGGTCCTCGAACCGCTGCTGTCCCGGGGCGGCCTGGTGCTGGCGCTGGCCGTGACGGAGCGGCCCTGGCCGCCCAAGGGCATCGGATCGCAGACCGTCGAGGCCGTGGGCATCGCCATGATCGGCAGCGAGGACCGGGCCCATCTCACCCCCGTCCTGACGGACCGGCGGAACGCCACCAACATCGGGCTCGTCGGCGCCGTGACCAAGCAGCTGTTGGAACATCTGCGCGAGGCGAACGTACCGTCGGTCGGATATCTGGTCCGCCAGGGCGACCGGGCTCTCGAGCGCGTGCTCGAGCAGGCCGGTTTCGCCGAGGCCGACTTCCAGTCGTCCACCGAGTTCGCCGACTACCTGGAATTCTCCGCAGCGCCGCAGAAGGTGCTCGACACGCTGAGCCTGGGCCGGCTGAGGCTCGGCGACCTGCTGGCACTCGGCCTGGACGGCGGCGAGCTCGACCGGCTGAGCTCCTACCACTTCGCACTGAACGCCGGACTCACGGCCTATCTGCAGGATTCGATCCGGTACGCGGCCATGCTGCCGGGCCTGATCGACCTGATCGCCACGTCTCCTCCCGGCGGAGTTCCGCCCGGCACGCCCGGCCCCCCGGTGGAATGATCCGCACGGCGCCCGGGGTGGGGCGAGGGCCTCTTGAGCGGCCGGTGACCGTTTCCCTGGTGATCGCGAGCCTGGACGAGGGCGCGGAGCTGCACGAGACCCTGAGGTCCGTGTTCGCCGGGTCGGACGTCGCCGACGAGACCATCGTCATCGACGACGGCGGCACCGACGGCAGTTGTGCCGCCTTGGAGCGGGAGGAGTGGCGCGCGCGAGGGGTCGTGGTACGCCGCATCCCGCGCAGCGGCGTCGCGGCGGCCCGCAACGCGGGCGCCCGGCTCGCCCGGGGCACGCACCTGCTGTTCCTGGACGCGCACTGCCGGCTGGAGCGGGACTGCCTCGGCCGACTGCGGGCCTCGCTGGCCGCCGAACCCGATGCCGTCCTCGCACCCGGCCTGCGCGACTTCGGCGGCACGGCGCTGGGCTGCGGCGCCCGCCTGATCGACGCCGACTTGCGGGTGCGCTGGCTGCCGCCGGGGCCGGACGGCGCCCCGCACCCGGTGCCCGTCGCACCGGGCGGCTGCCTGGCCGTGCGGCAAGCGGTGTTCGAGCGGCTCGGCGGCTTCGGGGCCTTTCGCGAGCTGGGGCTTGAGGACGTCGACTTCAGCCTGCGGGCCTGGCGCGCCGGGATCGACGTGCTGGCCGTCCCGTCGGCACGACTGGAGCACCGATTCCGTCCGTACCCGCCCTACCGTCTGGGCTCCGCGAGCCGCGCGTACAACGTGGCACGGGTGGCCCTCGTCCATTTCGACGGGTCGCGCCGCGAGGAGTGCCTGCGCAAGGTGATCGGTACGCCCAGGGCCGCGGAGGTGCTGATCGAGGCGTTCGCGAGCGACTGGGAGGTGCAACGATGCGCCGTCGCGGCGGCGAGTGTGCGCTCCGCCGAGGCGTTCTTCGAGAGGTTCGGCGACTGGAGGTGAGGCCTGTCCAGCGTGCGCTGTGCCGCCTCGCGGGCGCTCCGGGCCGGATCCTCCGTGAGGACCCGCCCACAGAGTGACCTCCCGGGCATCAGGCCGGGGCGCAGGGCAATGGCGAGGCACCCGCTCTCACCGGCCTCGTCGAGGGGCACCGGTTCTCGATCTTCTCGTGTCGTACTCGGCGAAGAAGCTCGGCTTCTTCTAGGGACACACAAAGAGGCGCCTGACCTAAGCTTTTGCCCGTCAGGCGCCTCTCGCTCGCCTCGCACATAAAGGGGTCGCGTTTGCACCGAAACTCCCAGTTCATCCCACCGGTGTCCCACTCCTGACCAGGACTTCCGGACCAGTCACGGGCCAAAACCCCGGCACCGCTGCCCCAGCTACCCGATACCTTCCACCTGGGGCTGGTCATGAAGATCGCCGAGGCTCGTGTGACGACGGGGCGCACCGACCTGCTCCTGCGTCCGCAAGGCCGGAAGCCGGAAGCCGAGATCGTGCGCGGAGTACGGGAAGAGGAGTGGGCGGCGCACTCCTCGGACCGGCCGCTGTACACGGGCGTCAGCTGCCTGCTCGTGCCCATGGAGTGCCTGACCGGCGCCGCCTACACCCGCAAGGCCGAGGCCCTGGGGCTGACCGGCGAGCGGGAGCCTCTCATGGGCCGCGTCGCCTGCCGCTACCAGGACTGGCGGATCGGCGTCGCCAGCCAGTGGGCCCAGCGGTGGGTCGACCGGAACTTCAGCCTCAGGAGCCTGGAGAAGATCCTCGACGGTCTCCCGCGGCATGCGGTCCGGCAGGTGGCTTTGATCACGAGTCTTGGTTCTGGCTCAGCTTCCGTGCAACGGCGACTCCGAGTGACGTCCGGGTGTCTCTGAACAGCTCCGGAAGTCGCCCGAAAATCAGCCGTCGGCTTGGTGGTTGGGCTGAAGGTCCGGGGCTTGGAAGAGGTCTTGCTCCGGTTGAAGGAGCTGTTGTTTCCGTCGGTCCCGGACATCGAGGTGCTGTCGGTAGACGTGAATATCGAGATAGTGCGCGTTGACGCGCGGTGCTCGGCGGTCGGTGCCGCATGCCCGGGGTGCGGAGCCTGGTCGACCCAGCTGTCGCCGTACTCGTTGAAGTGCCCAGCCAGGTACGGGTGAACGTGCTCAGCTTGGTGGATGGCAACCTGTCGGCCTTGTTGCGGGGACCTCAGGAAAGGGGCCCCATGTTGCTCGGGCTGGAGAGAACGGATGATCGACTCATGGCCATGAACCGAGGTGCTTTTGGCGACGTCCCGTTGACCACGCTCTTCCCTTTCCTGTCGCCTGCCGACGTGGAGTCCCTGAGGCATGCGGCTCGGGCAGTCGATGCGGCTCGCGTCGACGGAGGAGGGGTGGAGTGGGAATGGGCACCGCAGCACGCGGTCTTCCCGGGCACGCAGCCGTGGACGCCGATCGTTCTCGGCCTGGATGTCATTGAGCATGCGACTGGGGTCGATCAGCTGGAGTTCCAGCTTGAGGTGGTGTGGACAGACCGGGGCCGGCTCGCAGTCGACGCGGCGGTGATCGTGGCCTGCTGGTGCGATACCGATCACGCCACCCATGACGTCGACGCGCTCAGGCTTGTCGTCGGCGAGGAGAACTCGCTGACTGGCGCCTTCCAAACAGGCGCTGAGCGAGTGATCGGCTGGATGACCGACCCTCGTGACGCGGACTACTGGCGTGTCCAAGCGGGACTGCCCGCCCGCCGGCATTGCCAGGAAGCTGGCGGGTCGACGACGGGGATTGCCTGCGGTCAGGCCACGTTCGTGTCGCGTTCGATGGCGGCGAGCCGGTTCTTGAGCCGGTAGCTCGGACTGTTCATCGAGACGACATCGCGGTGATGCAGGAGCCGGTCGAGGATGGCCGTGGCGAGGACTTCGTCGCCGAACACCTGTCCCCACTCATCTGGGGCTGGCACATGTTCCTTCTTGAGGATCTCTGCTGCCACCGGCCCGTATCCACCTTCTGCGGTCCTCGTTGGTCTTCACGGTGGCGCTCAGGTCTTCCAGGTGCCAGGAGTGCGACAGCGATCCGAAGCACGCGTCCACCCTCCCTCACGGGATCTTCCCCACATCACAGACGGTCGACGAATCAATGGGATGCGCCCACACGATGGGCCCATCCGGGGACTTCCCCCGCCGCCACTTGTCCCTTAGAGATTCCGCGGGTAGAGGACAAGGCGTCATGGTCGGCGGGCTGGCCGTGCGTCCCAGCGTTGGCCGGTCCAGGCTTCGCGGATGAGGCGTCGGATCACGATGATCGCGGTCATCAACGCGAGCAGTGCGTTGATGACGGCCGCTCGACGTTCCGTGCAGGAAAGGGTGAAGTTGAAGCCGCGGCTGTACCAGAAGTTGGTGCGCTCGACGACCCAGCGGCGAGTGTGGTTGATCGGGATCACGACGCCCTTGGGCTGGATCCGCCACTCGCAGCCGAGATCGGTCAGCAGTTTGCGGGTGACCGTGGAGTCGTAGCCCGCGTCAAGGTACACCGTGATCTGCTCAGGCAAGGCGAGCTCGAAACGCGCGAGCTTCTCTGGCGTCGGGCGCAGCAACGGGGAGTCATGCCTGTTCGCGACGGTCACGACACAGCCCAGCGGGATCCCGCGTCCGTCGGTCATCCGCGACCACTTGATCCCGAGTTTTCCTCGGTCAATCGGTGATTTCCCGGCGACCTCGCCACCGCAGGGCGCTTTGGTGATCCGCCCGTCGACAGTGATGTCGGCCAGGTCCAGGCCCACGACACAGTCGCAGGTCTCCGATCCGTGGGTTGTGACAGCCCCACGGATGTGTCTCGAGATGCGGTGGCAGGAGGGCCTCGAACTGGACCCACAAGGGCTCGATTGCCCATGCTCCGACGGCGGGCACCGGTGCTCCGTTTTCAGATGTAGAGATGTAGGAGTCCCACGTCAAAACGGATCCCGGTGCCCGCGCACATCGGCCTTACGCCCTGACCGCGAAATCTCTTGCCAAACTCAGGAGCAGCCGATGGACGTCAGCTACTTCGGTGACCGCGGGTACGTCCCGCTGCGCGTGGCCCTGCTGCTGGCCGAGGTGGCGGGCATCCTGCTCACCGCGCCGGCGGGCAGCGCGCAGATCATGCAGTTGCGCGCGACCGCCCGCACGTACCGCCGGGCCCACCACAGGGCTGTGAAGGCCGAGGCCAAGGACTCGTCGAAGGCCCGGCGGCAGCCCGGGCTACCGAGAGCCCGTCACAGGGCGCGACTTGTAGAAAGACTCCTCCAGGTAGGCGACCTCGTGCGGCTGGTAGGGCTCCTCCAAGTAGGCAGCCTCGTCTTCGTCGAGTTCGACGTTCACCGCGGCAAGTGCGTCGGCAAGCTGGGCCGGCTTGGTGACCCCGACGATGGGCGAGGTCACCGCCGGGTTGCGTATGACCCAGGCCAGGGCGACCTGGGCCGGGGACAGACCCCGCTTGCCCGCGATCTCGTGGACACGCTCGGCCACTGCCTGGTCCCCGTCGCGGTAGAGGATCTTGCCGCCCTCATCGGTCCTGGCACGCGCCGTGGCGGTGTCCCGGACCCGCGTCAGCCTGCCCCGCGCCAGCGGGCTCCACGGAATCACGCCGATGCCCTGGTCGGCGCAGAGCGGGAGCATCTCCCGCTCTGCTTCCCGGTGGATGAGGTTGTAGTGGTCCTGCATCGACACGAACCGGGTCCAGCCGTTCAGGTCAGCCAGGTACAGGGCCTTGGCGAACTGCCAGGCGTACATGGAAGAGGCTCCGATGTAGCGGACCTTCCCGGACTTGACCGCGTCGTGCAGCGCCTCGAGGGTTTCCTCAATCGGGGTGTCATAGTCCCAGCGGTGGATCTGGTACAGGTCGATGTAGTCGGTCCCCAGTCGCTTCAGGGAAGCGTCGAGCTCGGCGAAGATCGCCTTGCGGGACAGCCCAGCGCCATTCGGGCCGGGGCGCATCCGCATCCAGACCTTGGTGGAGAGAACGACCTCCTCGCGCCGGGTGAAGTCCTTGACCGCCTGGCCGACGATCTCCTCGCTGCTTCCGGCGCTATACCCATTGGCCGTGTCAAGGAAGTTGACGCCGCTCTCAAGGGCCTGCTTGATGATGTCCCGGCTGGCGTCCGCGCCCAGCGACCAGGGCTCGCCGCCCCGGTCCCGCTCGCCGGAGCTCATGCAACCGAGGGCGATGGCGGAGACTCCCAGTCCGGTCGTTCCGAGTTTGATGTATCGCATGCGCCGAACCTAGGAGTCGGAGTGCGCTCTCACGCAAACTCGGAGGCGTGGGCATGTTCCGCTGGTCCGGGCGGCGGTATCGCAGCGCTCGCGAGGGCGCCCCTACCCGCGGAATCCCTTAACTGAAATCAATACAATCGCCACCCGAGGGCGGAAGCGGAACGTCGATCACACCGCCACGGCCTGCGATGATCACCGATCTCGATGATCATCCGACAAGCGTCCGGCGACGCGGCCGTGGCGCCCGCCGGCCATCAACCCGCCCCCGACTCGGCGACAAGGCCGCGACTCACGCCTGATTGGCCCGGATATTACCCTCGGCAGGCGCCCACGCCTCACCGGTCAGCCTCGGCCACAGCAGCCACATCGACCGATATGCATCTGGTCGCTTCCAGGAGCGGAGCCGGCGACCCTGTCACCCGACACCCCACATCTCCTCCGGCCGGAACCGATCCGCCCCCTCCCCGCCCACCTTCGGCCGGTGCGGCTCGCGGGGCCCGATCAGAGCGACCGTCGCCCGTGACGGCAAGGCCGCCGCCGTCACCCCCGTCACCCCCGTCACCCCCGTCACCGGACACGATCGAACCGCCGAAGATCGCCGACCAGCCCCAAGACCCGATCGCCGCACCTCGGCGCCGGCCGCCCCGGCATCGCCCGGCCCTTATGGATCTTCACTACCAACCCGGCCGGCGCTGCCGGCCGCGCCGGCCGTAGCGGGATGAGGAGAAGCCACGAGCGTCGGCTCACGCGACGACACCGAGGCGCGAGACCGTCGGAGATCAGCCCGTCTTCCCGTACTCGGGATTCATCGCGGCGGCGATCCGCAGATGCGGAGCGGCTTCCTCGTGCTCACCCTGACGCTCCAGGGCCCGGCCCAGCAGCAGCCGGGCGTAGGCGTCGTCCGGGTTCTGTGCCACCAGCGCCTCCAGCCCGCCGCGTGCCCGCGACAGCTGCGCCGAGTGGAAGTGGGCACGCGCCGCGAGCATCCGCACCGTACGCTCCTCGGGGTACTCCGTCATGAGTTCGCCCAGCAGCGTCAGGCAGCCCAGCGGATCGCCCTTGTCGAGCAGCGCTTCGGCCAGCCTCAGTCGCTCGACCTCGGCCGGCAGTTCGCGCCGCGGCTCGGCCACGGCCCGCGCCACGAACCGCGCGATCACCTCGGGTGCGTGCGCGCCCGCCAGCGCTTCCCCGTCGATCACCAGGGTCGGCGAGGTCCTCACCCCGATCGCCTTGCCCCGCAACAGGGCCTCTCGTACGTACGCCTCCGCCCCACCCTCGCTCAGCAGCCGGCCCCCCTCGGCGAAACCGGCCGCGGCGGCGATCCCCTGAAGCGTCTCGGCCGCGCTGATGTCCCTCCGCTCCACGAAGTGGGCCCGCAGCACCCCCTCGAGTACGGCGTTCTGAAGGGCGGCTCCACCCTGCTCGTACGCCAGGGCGATCAGCCGGTGCGCGTCGTGACTCGAAGCCCGCCACGCCGCGCCCCAGTGCGGCCCAAGCCCTCGGCGGCGGCGATCTCCGAGACCCTGGCCTGGTTCTCGGCCGTGGTCGCCTCAGGCGCGCAGCCTTGCAGCGTCGTGTCCACCACCGGATCCCGCAGCGCGTCCTCCAGGGGCTCCGCCCGCGCCGGCGCCATCGGATCGATCCGGAACGGCCGCCACACCACCTCGACCGGCTCGCCGTCCCATTCTTCGAGCGCCAGAGCCAGCCGCCGCTTGCCGATGTACGCCCAGGCGCAGACCACGTCCGCCCACACTTCGATGTGCCTCATGACTTCACGTCATTCAACACATGTTGCACATTCAACATTAATCGCGCATGCCGGCCGCCTGGCGGCTCCACCGATCCCACGATGTGTCCGCCTGCCTGCCGTTCACCGGCCGCGACAGGGGGGCGGTGAGGCGGTCGAACCGGACGACCTGCGGCACCCGGATCGGAGCGGTCCGCGGTCGGGCCGTCGCCGTGCCCCACGGCCGCCCCCGGTCGTTCCGCCGGCGCCGAGGCGGTCGTCACTCCCGGCCGAAGTCCGCAGCCGCACGCCAGAGGGTCACGTGCCGCCCTCGCCACTCACCGAGGGGCCGAGAGACCGACCGCCCGGAGACGGCCATCCGCCGCGGCCTGGCGGTCACACCTTCCGTACGACCGCCCCGGCCGCGGTCAGGGCGGCAGTCCGGTCGTCGGGGGCCGATACGTCGGTGACGACGGAGTGCAGCGCCGAGGCCGGGGCGACGAAGGCCAGGGCGGTCCGGGACAGCTTCGAGGCGTCGGCGACCGCGATGACGCGACGGGCCGAGGCGATCGCGGCGCGCTTGACCGCGGCGTCGGCCAGGTCGTAGGCGGTCAGCCCGTCGGCGGCGGTGAGGCCGCAGCAGCCGATGACGGCGGTGTCGAACCGCAGGGCGGCCAGAGATGCCTCGGTCAACGGGCCGGTCAGGGCGAGCTCACCCGGGCGCGGCAGGCCGCCGGGGACCAGGAGGGTCAGTCGGGGGGCGCTCGTCAGGGCGTTGACGGCGTGCAGGGACAGCGGCATGACGGTGACCCGCCGGTCGTGGAGGGCACGGGCGACCTCCAGGCAGGTCGTACCGCTGTCGAGGAGGACCGACTCGCCCTCGGCGATCAGGCGTGCGGCCTCCGCGGCGATGCGTCGTTTGGTCTCCTGGTCCTCGGCGGCCCGTAGTGCGAACGGCGGCTCCTGGCCGCGCAGCAGCAGGGTGCGCGCCCCACCGCGATAGCGCTCCAGGACCCCCTGCTCGGCCAGGCCCTCCAGGTCGCGGCGGACGGTCATCTCCGACGCTCCGGTGAGCTCCGCCAGTTCGGCCACGCTCATACGGCCCGCCGCACGCACGGCGTCCGCGATCTTCCTCAGTCGTTCGGTGCTCCCCATACCCCTTAGTGAACACAATGACTGTTCAAAACTCTAGTTACGAACAGAGATACTGTTCTGTATGTTCGAGCGCATGATGCGCTCGCTTCGGGTCGCCCGCTGGGCCACCTTCACCTACTTCGGGTTGAACGGCTTCGTCATGGGCATGTGGGTCGTCCACATCCCGGCGATCGAGCATCGGATCGGGATCGGTCATGCCGCGCTCGGCTGGCTGCTGTTGCTGCTGGGCGCGGGCGCCTTCGCCGGCATGCAGCTGGCCGGGCCGCTCACGGACCGTCTCGGCCCGCGCATCGCCGTACCCGCCGGGGCGGCCCTGTGCAGCGTGGCTCTGGCCCTGCCCGGCCTGGCCACCGGGCCCACGGCACTCGGCGGCGCGCTGCTCGCCCTGGGCTTCGGCAACGGCTGCCTCGACGTCGCGATGAACGCCCACGCGGTCCACGTCGAACACGCCTACCGGCGGCCGGTGATGTCCGCCTTCCACGCGGTCTTCTCCCTCGGCGGCGTGCTGGCCGCCCTGGTCGGCGCCCGTACCCTCGGCCAGGGTTACCCGCCCGAGGCGACGCTCGGAACAGCCGCTGGGCTCGGCCTGGCGATCGGTTTGCTCGCGGCACCCGCGCTGCTGCGTACTCCGCGTCCCCCGCGTGAATCGTCGCCCGCCAAGGTGTCCGGAGGCCGGCGCGCGACTCCGGCCCGGGTCTGGGCCCTGGCCGTGCTCGCCCTGATGCTGATGCTCTGCGAGGGGGTGGCCAACGACTGGTCCACCCTGCATCTGCGGGACGCTCTCGGCGCCTCCGCCGCCACGGCCGCGATGGCCTACGGCGCCTTCGCGACCGCGATGACCGCGGGGCGGCTCCTGACCGATCGGATCGCCGGTCGCTTCGGTGCCGTCGCGGTCCTGCGCTACGGGGCCGCCACGGCCGCCGCCGGCCTGGGCACGGCGGCCCTCTCGCCTTGGATCGCTCCCGCGCTGGCAGGATGGGCGCTGTTCGGGATCGGCCTGTCCGGCTGCGTTCCCCAACTGTTCAGCGCCGCCGGGCACATCGAGCCCGAAGCCGCCGCGACGAACGTGTCCCGCGTCGCGGGCCTCGGCTACCTCGGCATGCTCGCCGGGCCCGCCGTGATCGGACCGCTCACCCACCTCGCCCCGCTCAACCTGGTGCTTCTGCTGCCGGTGGCCCTGTGCGCGGTCGCCGCTGCCGCGGCCGGCGTCCTGCGCTCGGCTTCCGGCACCCCGACGCGGACCGCTGCGTCGATGACCACCGAAGCGAGTGGCCGGTGACGCGGCGGCACGGCAGGGGCCGGATCGAGCCGTGCACGGCGTATGCGATGCCGGCGCCGGTCACACTCCACCGCGGGAGAGTCGGGCCATCGCGCCCATCGGCCGCACACCCGGCAGCACTACGAACCCCCTTACTATGCGGGGACTGCGTCGCACACCGGGTGCGTCGAGTGGGAGGGGATCGAGTTCATGAGGAACAGAAGTGGCCTGCACGGCGGTTGGAGAACGGGTGCGCTCCTGATCGCCGTCGTCGTGGGTGCTCCGCTGCTGTCGGCCGAGCCCGCGGCGGCCACCCACGGGGCGGTGCCCGGCGACTTCAACGGCGACGGCTACCGTGACGCCGTTCTGCCCGCGCCGGGGGCGTACGTCGCCGGTCATCAGAGAGCCGGCGCCGTGGTCGTCCTCTACGGATCGAAGTCGGGGCTGTCGACGTCCCGGCGGGCGGTCGTCACGCAGAACAGCGCGGGGGTGCCGGGCGCGGCCGAGCCGGGTGACGGCTTCGGCTCCGCCACCGCGACGGCCGACCTGAACGGGGACGGCTATGCGGACCTGGTGGTCTCCGCCGTCGGCGAGGACACCCCGCAGGGCCAGGACTCCGGCATGGTGACGGTCCTGTGGGGCAGCGGCACGGGGCTGACGTCCGGCACCGTCCTCCCGACGCCCCATCCCGGCACCTACTTCGGCCTCGACGTGGCGGCGCTCAGTACCGGCCCCGGCGCGAAGACCGAGGTGCTCGTCGCCGGCTACGCGGGAGCGACCCGTTTCACCGGGCCGTTCACCAGCGGGGGCACCTATGGCCAGGCGGTGGAGATCCGGGAGACTCCTTCCCTGGCAAGCGTCGCGCTGGGTGACTTCGACCGCGGGGGATACCCGGACGAGGCGGCCGTCACCGTCCGGCAGCACGACCTGAGCGGCGGCGCGGTGTACATCGCGCCCGGTTCCGGGGACCCACAGCAGGCGGGCAACGGCCTCACCACGGCCACCGGAGACGTCAACGGCGACGGATACGCCGACCTCGTGGTCGGAGACCCCGACGAACCGGAGAAGGCCGGAGCCGACGGCGCGCCGGGCGGGCGGGTCCTTCTCTGGTACGGCTCGGCGCAGGGCATCGCGCGGGACGCGAAGCCGGTGCAGCTGACCCAGGACACCCCCGGTGTTCCTGGTGGGAGCGAGAAGGGGGACGAATTCGGAGCCGCCCTCGCGGTGGCCGACCTCAACCGTGACGGGCTGGCGGACATCGTCGTCGGCTCGCCGGGCGAGGACACCGGCCCGGCCGACGCCGGGACGGTGACGATCGTCCCCGGCAGCCGCACCGGGGCGCTGGGCAGCGGTTCCTACGTCTTCACCCAGGACACCCCCGACGTTCCCGGCGGCGGCGAGCCCGGAGACAAGTTCGGCAACGCGCTGGCCGCGGGCGACATCAACAAGGACGGCAATCCGGAACTCTTCATCAGCGCCGAGGCGGAGAACAACTACACCGGCGCGATCTGGGTCCTCCCGGGCGGTACGGGCGGCCCCACCGCCAAGGGCAGCAGCATGATCACCGCCCCGTCCGTCGGCTTCCCGCAGCAGGACAGCACCCGGCTGGGTGGCACCGGAAGCTTCGGAATCTTCTAGCAGAGCGCGGTCACCGGTGCGCGGGCACCCTCCACCTCGCACCTGACGGAACGCCCTCGTGCGACGCTTCCTTCGTCCCGCCGTACGACCGACCGCGGGGAATCCACTACGGTGGTCAGGCATGACAGCGCTGATCGTGGGTGGCAGCGGTTTCCTGGGGGCCGAACTGGTTCGCCAGGCAACGGCCGGCGGCCGTGACGTGGCCGCGACCTTCAACTCCCGCCCCTGTGACCGTCCTGGCGTCTCGTGGCACCACGTGGACCTGAGAGATCCCCGTCGTCTCGGCCGGCTCATCGATGCCGTGGGAGCCGACGTGGTGATCAACGCGTCCAGCGGGAACGCCGACTGGGCGGTCACCGCCGACGGTTCCTTCCGCCTCGCCGGGGAGACGGCGAGGCGGGGTATTCGGCTGGTACACGTGTCCAGTGACGCCGTTTTCTCCGGCAGCCGCTCCCCCTACGACGAGACGGCTTTCCCTGATCCGGTGACCCCGTACGGGGGTGCGAAGGCCGCAGCCGAAACCGCGGTGCGTCTGCTGCACCCTTCCGCGGCCGTCGCCCGCACATCGCTGATCATCGGAGACGGCGGATCCACCCACGAACGCGTCGTACACGAACTCGCCGCCGGCACCCGGAAGGGTGCCCTGTTCACGGACGTCATCCGCTGCCCCGTGCATGTGGCCGATCTGGCAGCCGGCCTGTGGGAACTCGCGGACTCCGACGCCGCGGGTGTCTTCCACCTGGCCGGGCCGGATGCCGTCAGCCGCTACGACCTCGGGGTCCTCATCGCCCGGCGCGACGGTCTGGAGCCCGCGCTGTTGCCCTCCGGCCGCCGAGCGGACACCGGCCTTCCCGGCGCCTTGGAGGTACGTCTCGACGGCCGCGCGACGCAGCGCCTGCTGAGCACCGCAATCCGCGGTGCGAGGACCTTCCTCGGCAAGGGCTGACGCCGCGTGCGCCGGCCCGGACCGAGCCGTCTTGGTGCCCATACCCCCGAACCGCGTCGGCACCTTTCGCCGAGGCCTTCGCCGGCGTCCAGGCCGTGTTTTAGGTCGGGTTCCGGTCCATGCTTCGTTCCGTGGTGATCACGGTGTGAGGATCGTTCTGGGGCGTCAAACTGCCCCGAGCGCGGCGGCTACAGCTCCTCGTACCGCTCCTTCGGCAGGCGTGGTGATGGCGAGCCACTGGGTCTCGCTCCAGGCTCGTCGGATCGCCGGATCTCCTCCCCCGTGAGGGGGAGCGACATCATGCGCGGGGGTGATCTCTTCACGATCGCTGGATGTCAGATTGAGACAGGCGGTCGGACCAGCCGTGGTTGCCACGGGCCCGCGCCAACCAGGGAAGGAGTCAGGCGACGTTCCTGGATGTCAGGACTACTTGCCTGGCCGTAACGGGGGAAAAGACATGGGTTCGAAGAAGGCGCGGTGGAGTCGACGCGGCGGCATCGTAGGAGGAGCGGTCGCGATGACCATTCTGGCCGCGTGGCCGGCGTCGGCGAGGGAGGGCTACCCTTACTCGCTCTCTACGTCAGACGACAACCCCGGCGGCGCCGTCGGGTTCTTCGCCGACGGCGACGTGGTGGAGCTCGGCGACATTCAGGCGGATGGCAAGGACATCGAGATCGATGTGTGGGACGTCACCCCGGAGCCCGACGTGTACAAGTTCGGGTTCTACAACCGCAAGGGCTACCGGAATGGGTCGGTGTATACCGATGCCAGCATGGGTGCGCCCTTCAACCTCGCCGAGGGCCATTGCATCAAGTTGCGTATCCGGCTTGTCAACGCCGGTAGCACCACGGTAGTCAACGGCTCCACGAACTGGGGGCGGTTCCGCAACAGCATGCCTCACGAAAACTGCTGACAGGCAAAAGGAACGTGGCCACCGGGGTTGAGCTGAACGCTCAGGAGCCCCCGCTCCATGCGGGCTGAGGCCGGGCACTGATCAGACCGCCAGGCCGTGTTTGAGGAAGCGCGGGCGGCCAGCCACTTGGTGAGGTCGCCCGCGATGCGGTCGTTGCTGGTCTCGACGGTCACGTCGTGTTCGCGGCGGACGACCTCGTATCCGCCCTCGTCCAGGACGGCGACGGAGGCGAACCAGGCGGGGGCGTCCTGGTCGGGCTGGATCACGATGAATGTGTTGTCCGAGTCGTGGGCCTGCTCCTGGGACGGCCACCGCCGACCTTGGGCACCCGGATCGCTTCGAGGACCGGCTCGAACTGCGGGCTGTCACCCCGCCGACCTGCCGTGACCAGCAACGACAGCGGCTTCTGGCCCTGCTCGCAGGCCAGATGGATCTTTGTGGAGAACCCACCCCGCGACCGGCCCAGCCCGTGATCCTCCGGTTCGACCCCGACCCCTCCCGGGCGCTCCTTCTGCCCGGCGCCGTCCCGGCGGGCACCAGCCGCGTGTGATGGGCCCGGCAGACCGTGGAGTCGACGTTCACTTCCCACGTGATCAGCCCGGCCGCATCAGCCCTCGCCTGCAACAAGGTCAGGAGCCCGTCCCGGATGCCCTCGCGCTGCCGGCGTCGGAAAAGCCCGTCAACGGTCTGCCAGGGCCCGTACTCACGTGGCAGATCACGCCACGGAACACCCGTCCGTACCCGCCACCGAACTCCATCAACCAACCGCCGGGCTCCCGGACCCGCGGCTCACACCCGCCGCAGGCAGCAACGTTTCAAGGGTCTTCCGGGCTACGTGGCCGTAGAGCGAGCCGGTGCCGTCGCCGGCGCCAACCGGGACAGGACAGGATCACGTTCATCGTGCGGGCGAAGCACGGCCCGGTCATGCGTGTGGGCCTG
This sequence comes from Streptomyces laurentii, assembly GCF_040635425.1. Taxonomy (NCBI): domain Bacteria; kingdom Bacillati; phylum Actinomycetota; class Actinomycetes; order Kitasatosporales; family Streptomycetaceae; genus Streptomyces; species Streptomyces laurentii. The sequence goes on from NZ_JBEYHT010000009.1 coordinate 41,013, forward strand.
TTCCTCCCGGGGTTCGGGGACGCTCTTCATCTCACGTCTTATGCCTGCTCCGGCGGAACTGTTATGCCCCTGCCGTCTTGGCGGGTGGAGCCGGACCGGTGGGGCTTACCCACCCTCCGACCAGGCTGTTCTTGCCCTACACCGGCTCAGCACAGGCGCTGCTGTACACCGGTTGGCAATCCCTCGTTCCTTCAGGCGGCTTCCTTGCGACGTGTCACCTGTGCGAGGGTCCAGCTCACAGGGCGTGACCATGTCAAGTCGGGCGGGCCTTCTGTATCCCGTCACGTCGTCCGCATGGTCTTTCGCTGTCCACGCCCTCTTTCCCCCCACCCCGTCGGTCGCGTCCTGCGCGGCCGAATTCCCTCACGGGAGGCGTAGTGAGAATGTCACTTGTCAGACGAAGTCTGGGCACAGCGTTGCCGCTGGCCCTGACCCTCGCCATGGGTATCGGCCTGCTGGCTCAGCCGGCCGGCGCAACCGAGAACGCTGAGCCGGCAGCACGCATCACGGCAGAGGGCCCGGACCGGGCTGAGCCCGCGCCTGTCGGGCAGCACACCACGGCCGAGACCGAGCATGTCGCGAAGGGGCGCCTGAAGGCATCCCAGCTGCCGCCCCTGGCCGCGAGCAAGGACGCTCTCAAGGTGGACTACGGCAAGACAGTCAAACCGCCTGTACCTTCCTCCACGTCAGCGGAGAAGGCGTTCGGAGGGGCAGTCGGAGAAAAGAGCGCTGCGGCGTGCAACGTGTCCGACTTCACGAGCCGCACCGGCAGCGCGCTGGTCCAGCAGATCAAGGCGTCGACGGTCGACTGCGTCAACACGCTGTTCAAACTGACCGGGAACGACGCCTACTACGCCTTCCGTGAGGCGCAGATGAGCACCGTCGCCTATGCCCTGCGTGACGGTTCGACGTCCTACCCCGGCGACTCCAGCACCGGTATGCCTCAGCTCGTGCTCTACCTGCGTGCCGGCTACTACGTCCACTACTACAACGCCGACGCGGTCGGCTCCTACGGCAGCGGCTTGCAGACCGCCATCCGTGCGGGACTCGACGCGTTCTTCGCCAGCGCTCACTCCCGCGACGTCACGGACGCCAACGGGGAGACGCTCTCCGAGGCCGTCACGCTGATCGACAGCGCCGAGGAGAACGCCCGCTACATCTACGTCGTCAAGCGGATGCTGGCGGACTACGACTCCTCCTGGAACGCCTCCTGGTGGATGCTCAACGCGGTCAACAACGTCTACACCGTGACCTTCCGTGGCCACCAGGTACCCGCGTTCGTGACCGCGGTACAGTCCGACCCCAGCCTGGTCGACGCGCTGTACGGCTTCGCCATCGGTCACGTGGCCCTGCTGGGGACGGACCAGTCCTATCTGACGTCCAACGCCGGGCGGGAGCTGGGCAGGTTTCTGCAGCACTCCGCACTGCAGCCCAAGGTCCGGCCCCTGGCCGACGGCCTGCTGAACGCCAGTTCCATCAAGGGCGTCACCGCACCGCTCTGGGTCGGCGTAGCCGAGATGGCCGACTACTACGACAAGGCCAACTGCTCCTACTACGGCACCTGCGACCTGCAGTCGCAGCTGGAGAAAGCGGTGCTGACGGTGACCTACCCGTGCAGCTCCAGCATCACCATCAAAGCCCAGCAGATGACCTCGAGCGAGCTGTCGTCGAGCTGCTCCAGCCTGCGCGACCAGGACGCGTACTTCCACAGCGCCGTCCGGGACAACGGGCCTGTCGCCAACGACAAGAACAGCACCATCGAGGTCGTCGCCTTCGACTCCAGCACCGACTACCAGACCTATGCCGGTGCCATGTACGGGATCGACACCAACAACGGCGGCATGTACCTGGAAGGAGACCCGGCGGCGGCGGGTAACCAGCCCCGGTTCATCGCCTACGAGGCCGAGTGGGTGCGCCCGAACTTCCAGATCTGGAACCTCAACCACGAGTACACCCACTACCTCGACGGCCGCTTCGACATGTACGGCGACTTCGACGCCGGCATGGCGACACCGACTGTCTGGTGGATCGAGGGCTTCGCGGAATACGTCTCCTACTCCTACCGCGGCGTTCCCTACACCGAGGCAATGACGGAGGCGGGCCGTGGCACCTACGCCCTGAGTACCCTCTTCGACACCACCTACAGCAACGACACCACACGCATATACCGTTGGGGCTACCTCGCCGCCCGGTTCATGCTCGAGAACCACCGCACCGACATGGACACGGTCCTCGGGTACTACCGTTCCGGCAACTGGAACGCCGCCCGCACCTACCTGACCAGCACCATCGGTACTCGCTACGACAACGACTGGTCCACCTGGCTGGCAGGCTGCGCGGCCGGCACCTGCGGGGGCACCAACCCGCCCGGCAACCAGGCGCCCACCGCCGCGTTCACCACGGCAGTCCAGGGCCTGAAGGTCACCTTCACCGACCAGTCCACCGACACCGACGGCACCGTCGCCTCCAGGTCCTGGAACTTCGGCGATGGCACCACCTCCACCGCCACCAACCCCAGCAAGACCTACGGCTCCGCCGGAACCTACACGGTGAAGCTGACGGTCACCGATGACAAGGGAGCCACCGCCACTGCCACGAGGACCGTCACCGTCAGCAGCGGCGGAGGTACCGGCACCGAGTGCACCGGCGCCGATGTCAGAGAGCTGGGTCAGAACTGCCAGCGCAGCAACCAGTCCGCCACCACCGGCAACTACGCCTACTTCTACCTCTACGTCCCGGCCGGCACCACCCAGCTGAAGATCACCAGCACCGGCGGCACGGGCGACGCGGACCTGTACTACAGCTACAACGGCTGGCCCGGCACCACCAGCTACACACAGCGTTCCACGGGAACCGGCAACAGCCACACCCTGACCATCACCAACCCGCCGGCCGGCGCCAACTACATCAGCCTGTACGCCGTGAACGGCTTCAGCGGCGTCACCGTCACCACCAGCTACTGACACACGGGCTTGCGGAACGCCGACTGCTACCGCGCAGCCGGCGTTCTCGCACGTATACGGACCCGCCGAAGGAAAGCGAGAACGACTCGCCCGGACCGGCCGTGCGTATCACCGCAAGCCTCCGCGAAACGCTCCTGCTCATCAAGCCGGACCAGGAAGCGTCTTTCTGGTTCCGTCCGCAGAACGAGGAGGCGCGTACGTACGAGCTACCCACTTCTGGAAGTGCGGAGCCTGAGCCAGCAGCTGCCGGTGAGTTCGAACGGCATGATGATGCACCGCCTCGACAACCGACGCGTCGACCAGATCTCGGCGCCACAAGAGCAAATGCCGCTGCCACAGAGGATCCCCCGCCAGAGGTTTGATCAGAACCCCGTCCACGGGACACACAGTGGGCTGAACGGCGGTCACTCCGAGACCTTTGGCGATCATCGACTGCAATTGATCGAGCACATGGAACTCGTGCGTGACCGCCGGCGTGAAACCCGCAGCCTGGCAGGCGTCGTAGAAGACGCCAGGCCATCCCACCCCATCGTCAGAAGAAACGAACCAAGTGTCCTCGGAAAGCCCCTCCAAGGGAATTTCAAGGCGATGCGCAAGCGGGTGACCGGCAGGGGTGGCTACGAAGATCGGAACAGTTCTGATCGCACGACGATCCACATTCGGAGAGTGCTGAATCGGCAGCCCAGGATAGTCGCATCCCAGACCGGCATCCAATTCGCCGGCTTCCAGAAGGCTCAGGAGTTCCCCGGTGGCATACACACTGCTGACGGAGACGACGAGATCGGGAAAAGCGTCGCGAAGAGAGTCCAGCAGCACAGGCACCACGGGCGTATTGATGACACCGAGGCGAAGTCGACGTGTCGTCTCGGGCGTGCGCGAGTGCCGAAGACCAGTGAGATTGTCCGCGAGCACCAGAATCTCACGGGCCCGGCCGACGACCTGTGCACCGTAGGACGTGAGCTCCATACCGGTGCTGCTGCGCATGAACACTCCCTTGCCGAGCATCCCCTCGATGCGGCGTAATTGCGTGCTCATGGCCGGCTGTGAGTATCCGAGTGCGGCAGCCGCCCGGCCGACACCCCCCAAATCCGCTATCGCACACAACACGCGCAAGTGTCGCAACTCGAGCTCCACGAGGGCACCTCACTCCGGATGAACGGAGTTCCATTATGTGCCGGAAAGAAGGGGCTGGGATCCCCATCACAGGCGTGCTCTACGGGCACCTCATCTCGAACGGCACGTGTGAAGGGGTGATGGGTGAGCCCAGCGGTCCGATATGACCGGCCTGTTGTTCCGAGGTTGTCTCACGTGGCGCGTTTCGCCGGCTTCTTGTAGCAGGTCAGGGGGGCGGCCAGGCCGAGGAGGAACACCCTCGACGGCCTGCTCGACACCTTCGTCTGCTGGTTCGGCCCACCACGCACTGACCTCTGCCCCGGCGCGCCAGGGAGATCGGCTCGGCGTGCGGTCCCGGACCGTGAGTGACATGCCGAGGGCGGCCCCCGCGATGCGGGTGCCGCCCTCACCTTGCGCGTCCGAGTGCCGAGGCGTCAGTAGACGTTCCCCGACTCCGCCGGGAAGTCCGGCGGCCAGGGCCCGTCGTACAACGACTCCCGCTCGCCCATCAGCGCGTATTCCGCTTCCCGCCAGCTCGGATTGCCGCCGACGACGAAGCTGTCGCCGTCCGGCTCCAGCATCCAGGTGTAGGCGGCGTCCTGCGCCTGGATGCCGTGCCGTTCGCTGAGCACGCCGAACTCGGCTTCGGTCGCCCGCCGGATGTGGAGCCCGTTCCGGTAGTGGGGCTTGAGGAACATCAGTTCCACATGCCCGATCCAGACCTCGATCCTCGTCGTGGTCCGGTCCACCAGGGTGGCCTCACTGGCCAGCGTCAGCTGCCGGTGCGAGGGGTGGAATCCGGTGACTCTGAAGAGTCGCCCCTCCCGAACGAAATCCGTCATGCTCACCATCTTTCCCTCAGTTCACCGGCACGCCGTTGGCGTACGTGAAGCGCTCCGGGAAGACTTGCTCGACTTTGCCTTCCGCGTTGGTCATGTACCAGTCGATGCTCTTCCAGGTGCGGGCCTCCGTCCGGCAGGCCGCACGGAGTCTGACCATCTCCCACGCGGTTCCGTACCCTCTGGACCGGATGATCCCCCAGTCGTTGTTGGTGATCGTCTCACCTCGCGCCAGAAGCATGTTCAGCGCCTCGTCGGCGTTCTTGGCGCCCGCGACACCGTCCAGCGACACCGAGATCCTCACCGTGGAGTTGGACACCGCCTGGTCCACTCCCACCGTCCACAGGGGGCGTTCCCCCATGCCCATGCCGGCCGGCAGCTGGATGCCGAACTCCTTGCCGTTGAACGTGCGCCCGCCGACGATTTTGGTGAGGTCGTCCGAGCCCGGGTTGATGCCGAGGACGATGTGGTCCTTGTCCTTGACCAGGTCCCGGAGAGCCTGGCGGATGCACTCCTCGGTCGAACCCGAAACGGCGAGCGCCCGGGCGCCGACGGTCGGCGCCGCCCTGGCGGCCGTCTCGCAGGCCTTGAGCACCGTCTGCATGATCTTGCCGGCGATGCCCGCGAGGGCTTCCTCGGGCAACCGGAGGGTGCGCAGGGCCTTCCACGCGTCGAAGACGCCGATTCCGGTCCTGGCCGCGGCGTCCATCGCCCGGACGGCGTCCGCGATGGGCCGGATGATCTTGCCGGCGAACAACGACGCCACATCCACCACGGCCCAGGCGCAACCACCCCAGCTCCCGTTCTCACCACCCGGGGTGAGTTTCTGGGCGCAGCGGATCCAGCTGCCGAACAGGATGTCGATGGGATCGACACCCCGCTGGTACTCCGCGATCGTGATGGTGTGCGTGACCTCGGTGTACTGCGTGTCCGTCTTCTGCTCGCCGAGGTAGATCGTGTCGCCGGAGAAGCACGCGTTCTCCCAGACCTCCGTGGCGCACAGGTAGAGGTCGAGATCGGCCTTGTAGCCGATCTTCTGGGTCATCGTGCAGTCGCCCTTGTAGACGAGCTGGTCCCACCAGCCGTCGCAGCCGCCGGTCTTCTTGATGATCTGCGGCTTGCCGACCTGCTCGATGTGATCGACGACGTAGAACACACCGCCGATCAGACCGCCGGCCTCGTCCGGGACCGTCCCGTTCCCGATCTGCTGGGCGTTCCCGGCGTTCTCGGCCTGGGTCGCGGCCTCCTGGGCGGACTCGGCGTACTTCTGGGCGTCCTTGGCGGCTTCCTCCGCCGCCGTCGCCGCGGCGTCGGCCCGCTCGGCGGCGGCCCTGGCCTCCTTGGCGGACTCCTCGGCCTGCGCGGCGGCCGCACGGGCGGCCTCCGCGTCGAGGGCGGCGGCGTCGGCGGAGGCGCGGGCGGTTTCGGCGTAGCCCTCGGCCCGGCCCGCGGCCTTGTCGGCGGCGGCGGCGTCCTCGGCGGCCTGTCGCCCGTACTCGATGGTGCGGGCCAGTGACTGCTGTGCCTTCGCCGCGGCGGCCGCCGCGGCGGCCGCGTAGGCGAGTGCCTCCTTCGAGTAACCGCGGGCATCCGCGGCGTACTTGGCGGCGTTCGCCGCGTGCTGGTAGGCGGCCTTCGCGTCGCCCTGCGCCTGATCGGCGAGGGACTGGGCGGCGGCCGCTTCCTCGGCCGCGTTGACGGCGTGGGCGTCCGCGACGGCCTTCTGCTGCTCGGCGATGGTCTTCGCCGCCTGGCCGGACAGGACCACCAGAGAGGCGGCCGAGTCCTTGGTGACGTACGGCGAACCGAGCTGGATCGCGTCGTTCGCGGGAACCGCCACCTGCGCGGCCGACTTCCCGGCGTCCACCGCGGCCCGCGCGGTCACATAGGCGAATCCCGCCGCCTTCGCCGAGGCGACGGTGGCCTTGTCGGCCTCGGCCTTGGCCGCGTCCGCTTCGGCCTTGGCCGTCTTCGCCTTCGCCTCGGCCTCGTTGGCCGCCTTGACCGACAGGGCGGCCTCGGCCGAGGCGTGCTCGGAGGCGACGATGGCGTCGGCGGCGGCACTGGTCGCGGTGCGCACCGCGGCGTCCGCCCGCAGCTTCGCCGCCTGCGCCTCGTCCGCGGCTGCCCGCGAGCGCTTGGCGGCTGCCTCCGCGCGGGTCGCCGCCGCGTCCGCGTCCGCCGCCGCCTGGGTGGCCGCGTCGGCCGCGGTACGGGCCCGGCCGGCCGCCGCCTCCGCGTCGTCCGCGTGCCGGGAGGCCTCATCGGCCGCCGCCCGCGCGGCGTCCGCCGCGTCCCCGGCTTCCAGGGATTCGGCGTAGGCCTTCTTGGCGTCGGCCTTGGCGCGCGCCGCGTCCGCCTTCTGCTGGGCGTCCCACGCGTCGTCGCGCAGTTCCCTGGCCCGGTCCCGGGCGGCCTCGGCGTCGTCCTTGCGGGCCACCGCGGTGGACTCCGCCTTCTCGGCCCTGCTCTTGGCGGCCTCCGCGTTGGCCGCTTCGGCTTCCGCCGTCTTCCGGTGCTCGGCGGCCTCCGTCCTCTTGAGGTCGGCGGTCTCCTTCTCCTTCTTCGCCGTGGCCTCTTCGGCCTCGGCCTTCAGCCGCTTGGCGTGCGCGTCGGCCGCCGCCGCCTTGGCGTCTCCCTCGGCGATCAGGGACTGGGCGAGCTTGGCCTCGGCCAGCTCCTTGTCCTTCTTGGCGTTGTCGCGGTGCAGCCTGGCCGCGTCCGCGGCCGCCTTGGCCTGCAGTTCGGCCCGGTAGGCCGCCTCCTTGCGGAACTCCGCCTTGGACTGCGCGGCCTGCGCCAGCGCCCGCTGGGCGATCGTGGCGCTGTCCGCGGCCGCCGCCCGGGTGGCCGCCTCGGCGGTCTCACCGGCCTTCACCAGTGCCGTGACCGCTGCCGCGGCACCCTGGGTGACCTGCGCCTTCTGTTGCCCCACCAGCAGACCGCGGCCCCGCGGCGCGCCGGCGGCGTCCGCGATCGTGTACGCGGCCTGCTCGGCGGTGGCACTGGCGGTCTGGGCCGCCGTCGCGGCCGTCGCCTGGCGCTTGAGCTCGGCCAGCTCGGCCACCGCCCCGGCGCGTGCGGAGGCGAGCCGCGCCGTCGCCTTCGTGAACTCCGCCGCCGGCGGCACGGTGCCGTTGTTCCCGGTGGGCTTGAACAGCACCTTCTGCGTGGCGGCGGTGCTGCAGACGGCCGCGAGCGCGTCCTGCCCCGCGGTGTACGCGGGGAAGTTCAGGCACTTGTCCGCCCCCACATTCTGCAGGGTGGCGCTGGCGCGGACGCTGAACTTCCAGGTCTGCATGGGCGTGCCGTTGCAGGTCCAGAGCTGGATCTTCGTCTTGTCGGTGGCCACGTCGAGGCACTTCGACGAGTTGACGTTCTGCAGGCTGTAGCCCTGGCCGTATTCCCCGTTGACCTTCCATTGCTGGGCGGCCGCCGTCGCACAGGCGACCACCTCGACAGGGGTGCCGTTGGTGGTGGCCGAACCCTGCGCGCCCAGGCACTTGCCGGCCGCGCCCGGGATCTGGATGGCCATCGGGGCGGTGCCGATCCAGCCGATGCCGCCCGAGGACCAGTAGTCCTGCCAGCGGGTGATGTGGTCGGCGACCCACGAGTGGCCGAGCAGCTTGCCCATCGACTCGGAGGCCACGGTCAACGCCTGGACTGCGTTCTTGTTCGCGGTCAGGATGTCGTTGCGCGGGACGGCCTGCGAGCCGATCTCCTGCTGCCACTCCGTCGCCGCGGTCGCGGTGACCTCGCCCAGGACCTTCTCGGGGTCCATCGGATCACGCCACGCGCAGGACGCGAAGCGGGACTTGAGGTCCTCCACCGCGATCCGGTACTCGGCGGATCCCGGCAGCGGCGCCTTGGCCGGGAAGCCGCCCGAGCTCAGGAACAGGCGGGCGTTGTCCGCGCCGGTCGGCTCCAGACTCCAGTCCGTCAGGTACTGGTAGGCGTCCCGCAGTGCGAGCTGCCGGTTCCAGTCCGGCGAGGACGGATCGGGATCCTTGCCGTAGAGCGGCTGCCCCAGAGCCTTGACCGCCGCGACGGTCTTCGCGTCGGCCGGCGGGGTCGCGTCCTCGTAGAAGTCGCTCTCGTCCTTCCAGAACCGGTCGGCGATCCACTGCGTCAGGCCGGTCTGGGTGTGGAAGTCCTCACCGTCGTCCCCGCTCGTCCCGGGCGGCCACTCGAAGTCGGTGACGGAACCGAAGCCGCCCGGCGTCGTGAGCCCGGTGATCTTCCAACTGTTGTGGAGCGTGTCGAGCCGGTTCAGATCGGCGAGCGCGGCGTCCTGGTCCGTCTGGTACGCGGTGGCGAGCGGCGTGTCCTCCCAGAAGTCCCGGTCGGCCAGCTCCCGCAGCCGTGCCGGGCTCTGGTTGAGCGCGTCCTTCGCGCTGGCGGCCATGGCGGGCCCGCCCAGCCGCAGGACATCGCTCATCAGGCACTGGTCCTGCCGCAACTCCTCGGCGGCGGTGTCCTCGTACCAGTCGTAGTCGCCCGCCAGCTCGGTCCGCGAAGCCGTGTAGCCGTCGCTCACACCCGCGCCGGCCAGCAGCGCCATGGCGAGCACCGGCGGCAGCAGACGACCGGTCAACCGGGAGAAGGTACGCAAGGGTCTGGCAGACCCCGAACGTCTTGGTCTCAATGCAGTGCCACTTCCAGTCAGGGAGCCGACCGCGGGGTGCGGCATGGCCCGGCCTGACTCGACGGGCTCAAGCCGTCGAACCTGACGGTCGCTCAGGTCATGTGTCCGGACAGGGAACGGAAGTCCGGACCTGGCAGGCAGGATGCTACTCAGGGATGGCGGGCGTGGATAGGGATGATCTTTCTCCGTAAGGGAGTTGGGAAGATCGGACCCGCCCGGAACGTCTTCGCCACCGGCCGTCCGGGCCCCCGCCGACCCACTCACGGCCGGACGCCGGTGGAGCGGCCATTCCCACCGGTTTCCCGTTCCTGACCCGCTCTCCCGGACCAGTCACGGACCAGGCCCCCGGCTCGCTGCCCAACGGCGCCGCCGCACCCTTCCATCCCGCTGCCAGTCCCTCCGGTGTGGCCGCGGGATGGCGCCGCACGGGCTCTCGCTCTCCTCGCCGAACGGGTGGTGGCGCGGATTCACATCGCCGGTGCGTCAATCTTCGCGATCTTGGTGTTGGTGCCCGAGGAGCCGGTGATGCCACGCTGAGGACACGCCCGCTTCGGGCGATGCGGCGTCGAGCGAGAGGCAGTCCGCGTGGAGACCTTCGAGACGAACAGCGGCCGGGTGCGGGGCTTTCGGGCTTCCGAAGGGGTCGTCGCGGTGCTCGGCGTTCCCTATGCCGAGCCGCCGTTCGGGCCCAGGCGGTTCAAGGAGCCCCAGCCGGCCGCGGCGTGGGCCGGGGTGCGGGGCTGTACCCGCTTCGGGGCGGTGTCTCCGCAGTCGGCGCGGTTGCCGGGCGCGCCCGCCTGGTCCCCCGGCGACGAGGACATCCTCACCGTGAACATCTGGACCCCGGCCGCGAAAGGCGACCGCCTTCCCGTGCTCGTGTGGATACACGGCGGCGCGTACACCTTCGGGTCCTCGGCCCAGCCCGACTTCGACGGCACCGCGTTGGCACGCGCCGGCGTGGTCGTCGTCACTCTCAACTACCGCGTCGGATTCGAGGGCTTCGGCCACATACCCGCGGCCGCGGGGTCGGTTACCCGGACAACCGCGGCCTGCTCGACCAGATCGCGGCGCTGCACTGGGTCCGCGACAACATCGCCGGGTTCGGTGGCGACCCGGGCAACGTCACCGTCGCCGGCCAGTCCTCCGGAGCGGCGTCGGTGGCTTGTCTGATGGTGATGGACAGAGCCCGCGATCTGTTCCGCCGCGCCATCGCCCACAGCCCCGCCAGCCCCTGCTACACCCTCGACATCGCCGCCGCGACCACGCGCGAGATCGCCGCCGCGGCGGGCTGCCCCGCCACCCCCGGGGGCCTTACGGCCGTCGGCCCGGAGGCCCTGGTCCGCGCCGGCGACGCTGTCGTCGAGGCATACCGGCGCGATCCCGCCTCCGGCTCCCGCCACTACGATCCTTCGCTCTACGCCCCGGTCCTCGACGGGGACACCCTCCCCGTCGATCCGCTCACCGGAATGGCCCAGGGCTTGAGCCGGGAAGTCGACCTGCTGGTCTGCCACACCACCGAGGAGTACTGGCTCCTCGACGCGGTCGGCAGCAGCACCAAGGTCACCAGTGAAGAGCAACTCACCCTCTTCGCGCAGGACTTCGGTCTCCCCGACGGCCTGATCGACGGGTACCGAGCCCACGCGCCCGAGGCCCCGGTCCTCGACATCTACCTCGCCGTCTTCAGCGACCTGCTCTTCTGCGAGTACGGCAACAGGCTCGCCGAACACCACGCCCGAGCCGGCGGCCGGACCTACCTCTCGCGCTTCGACCGGCGCCGCACCGACCCAGGCGGAAGCGTTCGGGCGTGGCACTGCGCCGACGTCCCCTTCGCCTTCGGCAACCACCTCGACAGCGACCTGGCCTTCCTCATCGGCGGCCTGCCCACTCCCGCCGACCACGACCTCTCCGCCCGCATGGTGCGCGCCTGGGCCGACTTCGCCCGCACCGGAGACCCCGGCTGGCCGGCCGTCGACCACCCCGACGCCCCACTCATGACCTGGACCTCGGCCGACTGCGACAGCCCGGGCGAGCCCGCCGGCACGCGAGCGCTCTGGGCCAAGGCCGCCTTCCCGCTGCTTCGGCCGTAAGGCCGTAAGCCCGTAAGGCCGTAAGGCCGCATGACCGAAAGCAGGTGAATCGGCGAACACAACCGCGTCGCGCGTCTATCCGGCGGTGTGCCGATCGCGCCCACAAGGCGTCACCACCTCTGGTGGTGACGCCGTTCGGTCATCGCGCGGCCGAAGCACGGGGCGGCCCCCCTCCTCGCAGGCCGCGGGTCACCATGTTCTGGCGAGCATGTGCGTGAACAGCGTGTCCAGTTGCTGTACGGCCGGAGACCTCAGCGGCGTGTCGCGCAGGGTGCGGCGGGCGGTGTCCAGGTGGCGGAGTGCCTCGTCGCGGGTTGCCGACCGACCGCCGGCCTTCTCGACCAGCGCCGCGACGTGGGCGGCCTCGTCGTCGTCCATCCGCTCGGTGGTCGTGAGGAGCGCGGCGAGTTCGTGTGCGGCCTCGTCTCCTCCGGCCAGTGCCGTGAGGATCGGGTAGGTCTTCTTGCCCCGTCGGAGGTCCGCGTGGACGGGCTTGCCGGTCACGGCCGGGTCGCCCCAGATGCCGAGGATGTCGTCCACCGCCTGGAAGGCGAGGCCGAGATGGCGCCCGGCTCGTTCGAGTGCGGTCACGGTGCGGTCGGGGGCGCCGCCCAGGATCGCGCCGAGCGCGAGCGCGCAGCCCAGCAGGGCGCCCGTCTTCTGGTCGGCCATCGAACGGTACTCGTCCGGTCCCACCGCACCGGGTCCGTGCCACGGACGGTCCTCGAAGCGCAGGTCCTGCGCCTGGCCGGTCACCAGTGTGTTCAGGGTCGTGCACAGGCACCGGACCGCGGCACCCGTGTGCCGGCTCCCGACCTCGGCCAGGGTCGCCACGGCCTGCGCGAGGAGCGCGTCGCCCGCGAGAACGGCCGGGCCAGTCCCGTACGTCTTCCACACCGCGGGGCGCTGCCGGCGCAGTGCGTCGGCGTCCATGATGTCGTCGTGGAGCAGCGAGAAGGTGTGGACGAGTTCGACGGCCACGGCTCCCGGGACGGCGTCGGCGCCGTCGGCTCCGACGGCCTCCGCTCCGAGCAGGGTCAGGGCCTGACGCACTCCCTTGCCCTCCGATCCGCCCGGGTTCGGCGTCCCTGACGGGTCGGCCCAGCCCAGTGCGTACGCCGCCATCTCACCGGTCCAGGGATGCAGTCTTCCCACCGCCTCCACCAGCGCCGGCCGGACCAGTGCGCGGCAGCGGTCCAGGACGGTGGAGGGCAAGGGGTGGTGCGGGCGGGGCGGGCTCATCAGCGCCACGCCCGCGGGGCCGGCGGCGGATGAGCCGGCTGGTGTGTCCACGGGTGAACAGGCCGGCGACGACGGCTTCGGCAGGGCGTTCATCGCAGCCCCTCCACGTCCACGGCCCGCAGGGCCTCCGCCCCGACCGCCGGCAGCACCGGCTCCGCTGCCCCGGTTCCCTGACCGGCATGGTCCGGTAGCGGGCCGACCCCGAGCTCGGCCGCGGCCTTGTCCACCATGTCCCGGGCGTGTCGCAGTCCGATGCGGTCCAAGGTCGTGCGCAGTTCGGCAAGTTCCGCGGCGGTGTGCGCGGCCTCGCGGCCCAGGCGGGCACCGGCCTTGACCAGGCCCAGCCTCGACAGTGCCGTCCCGCGTGGCTCCTCCATCTCGCGGAACTCCTCCAGCGCCTGCGCGTACAGCTCGCGGGCCTGCTCGTACCGGCCTGCCCGGTACAGGACGTTGCCCCGCATCTTGTGGTTGTAGGCGAGCGCGCTGGACAGCCGTATCTCCCGGCATGCCTCCTCCGCCTGCGACAGCAGGGACAGTGCGCGGTCCACGTCCCCGTCGCGTACGGACACCACGTCGGCGATGCCCCGCAGGGCCCATGCCCAGCCGCGCCGGTCCTCGGCACGCGACGCCGTCTCGGCCGCCTCCTCGAACAGGGCCAGGGCCTTGTCGTAGGAGCCCGTGTTGCGGTGCATCTGCGCGATGCCCTCCAGTGCCCACACCGTGTGCCGGGCCTCGCCGCGGCGGCGGGCCTCGGCGAGCAGCTGTTCGTGCAGCCGGCCCACGGCCTCGTAATCGCCCTGTATGCGCCCGGTCTCGGCGAGCCCCGCCAGCGAGTAGCCCCGCACGACGATGTCGTCCCCCCGCTCGCCCGCCTCGGCCGCGAGCCGCAGGAGCCGGTACGCCAGCCGGAACGCACCGCGCTGCCGGGCCAGCGTGCCGCCGCTCCACAGCGCCCACGCCATCGCCCCCTCGTGACCGGCCGAACGCGCCGCCCGATAGCTCGCCTTCCACGCCCGGTCGGCTTCCCCGATCCGCCCGAGCCTGCGGCAGGCCTCCGCCACGGCCAGCCCGCACCGCGCCATCTCCCGCAGGTTTCCTGCCTGTTCCGCCGCCTGGAGTTCCTCGATGCCCCGGGCGAGCACCTCGGGCAGCGAGGCGTTCACCGACAGCGTCCCGAGCGCTCCCTGATACTCCGGCGCGGACGCCTTCGCCCGCCTCGCCTCACTCATCCGACCGGCCATCAGAACCTCCTCCTGTCGGCTCGACGATCAAGCCGACGCGAGGGTGAAGACGGTGGCGGTGGTGCCGGGTTCCGGATCGGTCGGAAAGTACATCTCCGGAGGGTCGGCGGATCATCCTCAAGTGCTATACGGACGACGGAGGTTCCTCAACGAGAGGTACCCGGTGCCTGGTTGAGGACCGGTACGGGTGGGTGCCGCGCGGCGGGCGCTGTCGAGAGTCACCGTCGCCGTGGTCGCGACCGTCGGTCGCCCCCGAGGACGTGTTCTTCATCGCCCTGTCGCCGGCGTGGCAGCTCCTTCGATGAGGTCCGCCGCTTTGCGCAGGCCGTCTCGGCGGCGGATCTCCTCCCCCACGCCGGCCAGCCGCTCCCGCAGCGCGTCGTCCGCGAGCAACCGCTCCAGCGTCCCCCTCAGTTCCCCGTCCGTGAAGCGGTACGTGTCCAGGCGGACGCCGAACCCCAGCTCGTCCATCCGCTGGGCGTTGTCGTACTGGTCCCAGAACAGGGGCAGCAGCACCATCGGCTTGCCGAAGTGCAGGGCCTCGGTCGTCGTGTTGTTGCCGCCGTGCGTGATGACGAGATTGACGAGCGGCAGGATCGACGTCTGCGGCAGGAACTCCGCGCCCCACATGTTCGGCGGGAGCTCGATCTCCTCGTGCAGCGGCCCCTTGGACACGAGGTAGCGGTGCGGGGTCCCGGCCAGCACGCCGATGACGCGCCGCATCAGCCCCAGGTCCGCCGAGCCGAGTGAGCCCAGCGAGAAGTAGATCAACGCGCCGTCGCCGTTCCGCAGCTCCGCGGGCAGTTCGAACGTCCCGTCCGTCTCCCGGACCGAGGAGTCCAGCCGGTGCCAGGCCGGGCCGAGCGTGCGCGCGTAGTCCGCGGCTTCCGGGTACACGTAGAGATTCGTTGCGCCTTGATGGATGAAGTCCAGCTCCGGCAGGGCCGGAGCTCCCTGCTCCACCACCCACGCGTTGAACTCCTCCCAGAGCGCGCGGTGCGAGCGGTCGTATGCCTCCCGGAATTCCGCCCAGCCGGTGCGGTCCGCCGACGGATGGCCGGAGAAGACCGGGGGCACGTCGTCCGTCCTCAGTTCGAGGGGGTTGCAGGACATGATGCGGACGAACGGTGTACCCGCGGTCAGCAGGGCGGGGAAGCACACGACGTTGTCCTCGACGATCACATCGGGCCGGACCCGCTCGATGATCCGCCGCAGGTGCGGCTCGCAGTACCGGACGCCCGCGACGAGCTCCTCCCAGACGGGCTTGACCCAGGTCTCCAGCTGCTCGATGGTCGGCTTGCGGAACTCCGGTGCGGTGTCCCGGATGAAGTCCTTCCAGAACTGGCCCGCCTCCTGCTCTCCTTCCGGCGGGGGCGCGAGGGCGACCAGGTCCTCCTCGAAGCCGAGCGCCGTGAGCTTCCCCTTCCAGGAGGCCTCGGCGGCGAAGACGACGCGATGGCCGCGGCGGCGCAGGACATCGCCGATGCCGACGCAGTTGTTGGTGGGCCCGTAGGCGCTCTCCGGTACGAACAGCACGGTGAGCCGGCGTTCCGTCATGGCTCTTCCCCCTCGATCGGGCCGACAGGGATGCCGGCGGGAATACGGACGGCGGCCTCCGGAGGCCAGGCAAGGGACACCCGCTCGCCGGACACGACACGGGAGGGGCCCTGGACGGCGACGAGTACCGGCCGGTCCAGGGCCGGGACACGCACGGCGAGGTGTGACGTGCCGCCGTGGAAGCTGACGTCGACGACCGTGCCCGTGAGCCGCACGCCCTCGCCGCCCCCGTCCCCGTCGCCACCTCCGTCGCCGATGCGGATGCGCTCCGGACGTACAGCCGTGATGCCGTCCGGCCCCGGAAAGAGGTTGTTCGCGCCGACGAAGCCCGCGACGAAGGCGGTACGCGGCCGTTCGTACAGCTCCACCGGTGCGTCGGTCTGCTCGATACGGCCCGCGTTCATCACGGCGATCCGGTCGGCGAGCGACATGGCCTCCTCCTGGTCGTGCGTGACCACGAGGAACGTGATGCCGACCTCGTTCTGAAGCCGCTTCAACTCCAGCTGCATCTTCACCCGCACCTGCTTGTCGAGCGCGGACAGCGGCTCGTCGAGCAGCAGCAGACGGGGCCGCTTCACGATCGCCCGGGCGAGCGCGACACGCTGACGCTGTCCGCCGGAGAGCTGGTGCGGTCTGCGGCGGGCGTACGTGGGCAGGCCGACCGTGGCGAGTGCCGCGTCGACCCGTTCCCGTATCTCTCGGCGCGGGAGCCGTTCCCGCTCCAGTCCGTACGCCACGTTCCGCTCGACCGACATGTGCGGGAAGATCGCGAACGACTGGAACATCAGATTGACCGGGCGCCGGTGCGGCGGCACCCTCAGCAGGTCCTCTCCGTCGAGCGTGACCGTGCCCGCGTCCGGCGTCTCGAACCCGGCGAGGATACGCAGCAGGGTCGTCTTGCCGCAGCCGCTCGGCCCGAGCAACGCGCAGAACTCGCCCTCGCCGATGTCCAGCGAGACGTCGTCCAACGCCTTGATCCCTCCGAAACGGTGGCTGACCCCCTTGATCTCGATCATCCGTTCGCCTCCGGAGCGCGGGGAGTGGTCGTACGGGTGAGCCGCTGCGCGGCGACGACGGCGGTGAAGCTGACCCCCAGCAGCAGGGTCGCGAGCGCGTTGATCTCCGGGGTGACGCCGAAGCGGACCATCGAGTACACGACGACCGGGAGCGTCGGCTCGGTCGGAGCGGCCGTGAAATAGGCGATGACGAACTCGTCGACGGAGAGCGTGAAGGCGAGCAGGGCCCCGGCGGCGATGCCCGGGGCGAGGGACGGCAGGGTGATACGGACGAACGTCGCCAGCGGTGTCGCGCCCAGGTCCCGGGACGCCTCCTCCAGCGAGGGATCGGTGTGCGCCAGCCGCGTCCGCACGAGCGCGGCAACGAAGGCGGCGCCGAAGACGGTGTGGGCGAGCAGCACGCTGTGCAGGCCGAGGGTGAGCCGGACGGCGGCGTAGAAGACGAGCAGGCCGATGGCGAGCAGCAGATCGGGGACGACGGCGGGGAGCAGGGTCACCACGTCCAGCAGCCGTGAACGGGTGCCCCGGCCCGCGCCGATCGCGAGCAGGGTGCCGAGGACCGTGGACAGCGCCGCGGACCCGGCCGCGACGATCAGGGTGTTGACGAGCCCGTGCAGGATCTCTTCGTCGCCCGCCAACTCGCCGTACCAGCGCAGACTGAACCCCTCGAAGGCGTACGGGGAGCCACCCGCGTTGAACGACATGGCGACGAGGACGACGACGGGCGCGTAGAGGAAGACGTACGTCAGCCAGAACGGAAGGCGCGTCGACAGCCGGTTCCGGGTGGGGGTCATCGGCTCCCGTACCTCCTCGCCGTCCACGCGTGCGCGAAGAGCAGCAGCGTCAGCACGGCCAGCAGCGCGAGTGCGAGCGCCGAGCCGAAAGGCCAGTCGCGGGCCTTGAGGAACTGGTCGCGGATGAGGTTGCCGACCATCACCGACCTTCCCCCACCGAGGAGTTCGGGGACGACGAAGTTCCCGAAGCTCGGTACGAAGACGAGGAGGCAGCCGGTGAGGACCCCGGGGAGGGTGAGGGGAAGCGTCACCGTACGGAAGACGGCCCACGGCCCACCGCCCAGGTTCGCGGCGGCCTCGCGCAGCCGCGGGTCGAGCCGCGCTAGGGACGCGTACAAGGGGAGGATCATCAGGGGCAGATACGCGTACAGCAGACCGATGACGACGGCCGCATCGGTGTAGAGGATCTCCACCGGGCCGAGGCCGATCGCGCCCAGTGTCTTGTTGAGCCAGCCGGGGCCGCTCAGCAGCACGATCCACGCGTAGACGCGGATGAGGAAGCTGGTCCAGAAGGGCAGGACGACGGCGATCAGGGCGATCGTCTGCCGACGGCGCGTGAGACCGGCGATCACGTACGCCGTCGGATAGCCGACGAGGAGGGCGAGGACGGTGGTGAGGGCGGCGATCCAGGTGGAGTGGAGGACGACGCCGGCATAGAGCGGGTCGGCGAGGCGGGTGAGGTTCTCGGTGGTCGGCTCGTGCACGACGCCACCGAAGCGGCCACGCCGGAAGAACGCGTAACTCAGCACCAGGCCCAGGGGGACGACCATGAAGACGGTCGAATACGTCAGGCCGGTCGCGGTCAGCGGCCACCGCTTCATGAGCCGGCGGCTACCTCGGTCGACAGCCGGGTGTACTTCGTGGCCGCCTCGCCGACATCGATGACGGACTCGTTCTCGAGCAGCTCGTCCGGTGTCATGCGCAGTGGTGCGTTGGCTTTGAGCACCTTCGGGTCCAGCTGTGCCATGGCGGCCTCGTTGGGCACCTTGTAGCGGATGTTCTCGGCTGCCCAGCTGTGGATCTCCGGGGCGAGGATGTAGTTGACGAGGGCGTGCGCGGCCTCCTTGTTCTTGGAGGACTTCAGTACGACCATCGTGTCCACCCAGAGGTCGCTGCCCTCCTTCGGGACGGCGAACCCGATCTTCGGGTTGTCGGTCGGGCACCAGCCGTCCCATGCCTCCGCCATCGCCGACTCGCCCTTGACGAGCCTGTCGCCGAACGTGGTGTCGTCGTAGGCGAGCAGGTCCTTCTTGGCGTCGAGGAGCAGCGTGCGGGCGGCGGCGAGTTCCCGGTCGCTGGTGGTGTTGACGGAGTGGCCGAGCGCCTTGAGTGCCGGGAGGGCGAGCCAGCGCTCGGTGGTCATCATGGTGACCTTCCCCTTCAGCGCGGATGGGGGCTTGAGGAGGTCGTTCCAGCTGGTCGGGGGCTGTTCCACGAGGTCGGTGCGGTAGCAGATCCCGGTCGTCCCCCAGGTGTAGGGGACGGAGAAGGTGTTGCCCTTGTCGTAGGCGAGCTGCCGGGCCTCGGGATAGAGGTTCTTGAGGTTCGGGATCAGGTCCGCGTGGACGGGCTCGAGCAGTCCGGCCGCGTTCAGGGCCTGGGCGTACTGGCCGGAGACGAAGGCGACATCGATACCGCTGTCGTTCCCTGCCGCGCCGCCCCCCGTGAGCTTGGCCATGATCTCTTCGTTGGTGGCGTGGTGCGCGATCTTCAGCGGGACGCCGAGGTCCTTCTTGACGCGCTCGGGCAGGTCCTCGGGGCTGTAGCCGTCCCAGATGGAGACCGTGAGGGACTGCTGGGTGATGTCGGCCTTCGGGTCGAGTGTCGCCGGGCCGCTGCTCCGGGTGTCCTCCGCTCCGCAGCCGGTGAGCAGCAACAGGGCGAGACCTGTCGCTGCCGTGCCCCTCACGCGCATACCTCTCACTACACAACTCCCCTAATTCGAGGACCAGTTGAGGCGCGAGTCTCGCATCACGCCACAGGTTTCACAACGGGGCGGTGGTCAGGGCACATCAGAACCGTTCCCGCATCCGACGACCGTGTCCGATGGCCGTGAAGCGGTCTCTCGATCACGGCCGCGATGGCCTTGCTCGGTGCCCCCGGCGTCGCCCCTCGGAGCCCGGACGGGCAGGGCCGGCGCCGGGGTGTTCACCGGGCGTAGTCGACCTCGGGGAAGCCGGGAGAGGGACCGTCGAGCAGCCGCCCCCGGCCGCGGAGGTGGAGGTCGAAGAAGGCTCGCGGGTAGGCGCGTTGGAACGCCTGCGCCCGGTGCCCGGGAATCGTCCCGACCTCGTCCTCCAGATCGGACGGTGACATGCCCAGAAGAGGAGCGAGCAGCGGCAGGATCAGCGCGTCGTCGCCGAACGACAGGTGCGCGGCTCCTCGTACGGTCAGACGCAGACGCCAGCCGCGCAAATGCGACCAGAACGCGCGCAGGGCGGGGTTGCTCTCCATACCGCCCTTGCCCGGGGTGTCCACGACCAGGAACGGACGGTCGAGCCCGGCGTCCACCACTGGACCCGCCGCGCCTCCGTCCAGGCTCGCTCCCACCGCGATCCGCTCGTCGGTGAGCATCGTCATGGCGGTGGTGGCGCCGCCCAGGGAGTGGCCGAGCATCCCGACACGCCGCGGGTCGAGCGCCCCGCGCAGGCCTGTGGGCAGCGGGGTGCGGCAGACGCCGGGGTGGCCGCCCGAGCGGAGGACGGCAAGCCGGTCCAGGACGAAGCGGATGTCGGCGGTGCGGACCGCGAGGGCCTTGGCGTAGTCGCTGATCCCGCCCAGCGGATTCGTCTCGACACGTCCACCGGGGAAGGCGACCGCCGCCGCGTCGTAGGTGTGGTCGACGGTGACCACCAGAAAGCCGTGACTGGCGAGGTCTTCCACCACGCCGGTGCCGAACGACCGTGACGCGTCGGCGCCGGGAGAGTAGAGCACGACGGGCAGCGGGCCCGGTGGGCCGCCGACGGGAGCGCCCTCGTGGCCGTGGGTGCCTCCCAGCCGTACCCGCCCGGGAGGCAGGCCGAGCAGGCGCAGATACCGGTCGGCCGCCGCCGGAGGCATCCAGGGAACGGTGGGGCGGTCCGCGCCGCCGCGGGCGGGGTACCAGATGCTGATCATCAGCTCACGGCAGGGACGGGAGGGTACCCAGGGGTCCGGCCGCGTGGTGTCGGCCAGGTGCAGCGCGATCGTACCCAGTGGGTACGGTCCGTTCGGGGCGGGCAGTCGGAACCGCACGGGTTCCTCCTGTCGCGGTCGCGCGACGGCCACCGGCGCGAGCGGACCCGGGATCATGGCGGCGGCCAGTCCGGCGCACGAGGACAGCAGTGTTCTCCGATTCATGCGCTCCACTGTCCCGTCCGACGAGTCCGGCGGCCTCGCCCCCGGGGACGAACCCGGTGTCAGCCCAGGAAGGTAGAACGGGCATCGGCCGCGCGGATGACTCAGCCCGGGAGATGACGTCCTCCGGGCTGACCACCCCCGGGACCCCGCTCGACTAGCGTGGCCGGCATGGGCGACGGGGAGTCACGGCCGCTGGTGGCCGGACGTCTGCGGGACGGACAGTGGCACGGTGTGGACACGGTCGCGGCCGTGCTCCTCGCCCTGGCGTTCGGCGCGAGCGAGACGCGGAGCGGTGGCTGGGGCGCGGGAGCCGTGGCGGCGGTGGTCTGGCTGCCGGTCGCGGTACGGCGCAGACGGCCCCTCCGGGTTCTGTACACGGTCCTGGCCGGGGCGGTCTTCGCCATCGCGTTCACCGGATGGGAGGAGTCCTGGGTCCCCGTCGCGGCCGCCCTGTACACAGTGGCGGCACGGGAACCGCGGCGCCGGTCCGCGACGGCGCTCGGCTGTTCGCTGGGCGCCGTCGCGGCGGCCATGGCTTTCGTACCGCGACCGGTCCCGGCCTCCGAGGTCGCGGGGGGCGTCGTCTTCGCGTCTTCGCTGACGGCCCTGCTCTGGCTGGTGGGCACCGCGCTGAGGGAGCAGCGGTCGTACGCGGAACTCGCCGCCCGGCAGGCCGTGACGGACGAGCGCCTGCGGATCGCCCGGGAGCTCCACGACGTGGTGGCCCATCATCTGACCGTCATCGCGGTGCGGGCCGAGGTGGCCCGTGCGGTGGCCTCCACCAACCCCCAGGAGGCCGAACGGACCCTCGCACTGGTCGGGACAGCGGGCCGGGCGGCGCTCACCGAGATGCGCCGCATGCTCGGCGTTCTACGGTCACCGGGTGACGGAGCCGAGTCCGCGTCCACCCCCGGTCTGGCGGACCTGCCCGCGCTCGCGGACGGCGCGGGCCCGCGCGTGGAGCTGTCCGTCGACCCGGACGCACCGCTCCCCCCGGGTGTGGAACTGGCGGTCTACCGGATCGTTCAGGAAGCCCTCACCAATGTCGTCAAGCACGCGGGATCGGCGGACTGCCGGGTGAACCTGTCCCGGACGGGTCCCGAGGCGGTCGAGATCGAGGTTGTCAACGACGCGCCGTCCCGGCTCCCGTCCCAGCTCCCGTTCCGGCTCCCATCGCAGCTCCTGTCCCGGCGTTCCGGCGGCGGGCACGGACTCATCGGGATGCGGGAGCGGGCGGTCATGTGCGGCGGGACCCTCTCCGCCGGCCCCCTGGCGACGGGCGGCTTCCGGGTGCACGCGCGGCTGCCCTGCGAACCGGGAACGGCACGGTGAACCGGCCGGTCCGGGTTCTCATCGCCGACGACCAGGCGCTGTTGCGAACGGGCTTCCGCCTGCTCATCGACAGTGTGCCGGACCTCACCGTCGCGGGCGAGGCCGTCAGCGGCGACCAGGCCGTCGAACTCGCGCTGCGGCTACGGCCCGACGTCGTGCTGATGGACATCCGGATGCCGGGCATGGACGGTCTGGAGGCCACCCGGCGCATCTGCGCGGACCCGGACGCCGTCGGCACCCGTGTGCTGGTCCTCACCACGTTCGACCTGGACGAGTACGTGTACGCGGCACTCCGCGGCGGAGCCAGCGGATTCCTCCTGAAGGACATCCTCCCCGCCGATCTGCTGACGGCCTTGCGGGTGGTCGCCTCCGGCGACGCCCTGCTCGCGCCCGCGGTCACCCGCCGTCTGATCCGCGAGTTCGCCGGACGCCACGAGCCGCGGCCGCGACTCGCCCGTGAGCTGGCGGGCGTGACTCCACGGGAACGGGAAGTTCTCCGCCTGGTGGCCCGGGGCCTGCCCAACCCCGTGATCGCCGAGCATCTGGGGCTGAGCGTCGCGACCGTCAAGACGCATGTGCGGCGGCTGCTGGCCAAGCTTCACGCCCACGACCGGGCCCAACTGGTCGTCATCGCCTACGAGACGGGCCTGGTCACCGCGGGCGGGAACCTCCCGCCCACCGGCTGACGCCTCGCCGGCCGGGATGGCGGACCTGAAGGGGACGCCCCCGGCGGGGCGGGGAGAGCACGACGCGCGGCCGGGACGCATCGTGCGCGTCGTCTCCGCCCGCTCGTCGCCCGGGACCTCGATGACGAGGATGCCGTCCCCGCGGCCCCGTCGGCGGGAATCCGGGCAGGGCGCGTCCGCGTCAGCCCGTGGCCGTCCCCTGATCCCTCTGGAGCCGGGGCGGCGCCGCACCGACCGGGGTGCCGTCCGTCTCCGCCGTCTCGGGAAGGGGGACGGTGATCACGGGGCAGGCGGCGTGGCGCAGCAGTCCGTGAACGGTGGAGCCCAGTCGCATGCCGGAGTAGCCGCCACGGCCTCTGCGGCCGACGACGACGGCGACGGCGCTCCCTGCGGCGCGCGCCAGCTCCTCCACCGGATGTCCGCGTACGACCTCCTGCTCGATGCCGACATCCGGGCGACGCTCGGCCCAGCCGGCGACCGCCTCCGCGAGCAGCCGGCGCCGCTCGGCGAGGCCCTCGGCGACGTCGTCGCGGGACAGCGGCGGGCGCGGCCACACCCAGACAGCCTGGAGCCGTGCCTCCCGCAGACCGGCCTCCGCCACGGCGAACGCGATGGCGGCCCGGCAGTCGCGGCTTCCGTCCACGCCGACGACGATCAGCGGCGGGTGCACGGGCTCGGGCGCCGGTGCGCGAATCACGGCGACGGGGCAGGGGGAGCGCGCCGTCAACGGGACGACCACGGAACCCTCGCTGAGGACTTCGGCGGTCCGGCCGAGACGGCGTGATCCCAGCACGACGACTGCGGCATCCACCGCCCGCTCGTACAGGACGGTCGCGGGTGCGCCGTCGACGAGCTCCGTCACGGTCCGCGGCCCGCCGTGCGTCTCCCGTACGAGGTCCTCGGCATTGGCGAGTACCGACGCGGCACGCATGCGCAGGCCGCTCCGGTGAGCGAGCGCGTCGAACGAGAGCCGGTCGTGGACCGGCGGCACAGCAGTGACCATGCGCAAGGACGTGTCCCTGCGCAGGGCTTCGTCGGCCGCCCAGTCCAGGGCCGGCACGGACGGCTCCCGAGGATCGACACCGATCACTACGTCGTTTCCCATGGATCCTCGCCACCTTCGCCGCGGATCACGAAGCCGGACGCGACGCTCTGGATGGGGCAGTGGGCGTGAGGGACCAAGGCGCGCGGGGAGCGGCCCGGGGCGGCCCTGCCACGAACGGGGTCCGCTCCGACGCGGAACCGGCCTTCGGCCGACTCGGCATCCCCTGGGTCATGGTTCCTCCACCGGAGTACACCCCGAGGGTCCACGCCTCTGGAACCTCACCTCTCACACTGACACTGTCCAGGCCTCCTGGCGATGGGGGCGTTCGGTCCCCCTCGGGACCCGCCCGGCCCACGTCGAGGAGCCACGGCCCGGACATCTCGGCACCTGTCGTCCGGCGGTCTCAGCGTCCCGGTGCCCGTCCCCTCCGGCCGGTCGTGGTGCGCCAGGAGGAGTGCCGCGCACACGTCCCCGATCCGAAGGTCCGACGGGCGCGAGCGGCCGAAGGCACTGGGGACGTACGGTACGAACTCACCACGGACGGCGAGACGTAGTCGTGCCGGGCCGTTCGCCTCCCCCTCCGTGGTGTTCAGGGCGTGTCCGTGACGCGTCACTCCGGTTCACCCGTCTCACGGGGACGGTGCGGGCGGTGGAAGTGTTCTCGTCGGGCAGCGGGACGCGGATGGTGAGGATGCCGTCCGCGTACGAGGCGTCGACGGCGTCGGCGGGGATGGCCGCGGGGAGGCGTACGGTCCGGCGGAAGGATCCGTAGCGGAACTCCGAGTGCTCTTTGTCCTCCTCGGTCTCGGGGTGCTCGGCGGTCACGGTGAGCAGGTTGTCATCGACGGTGATGGCGATGTCGTGGTCGGGGTCCGTCCCCGGCAGTTCGGCGCGCAGAACGAAGACGCCGTCACGGCGGGTTATCTCCACCGGGATGGAGTGGGCCGCCGAGGCGGGTCGCCACCCCGGCAGTCCCGGAAAGCTCCGGGCGAACCAGTCGTCGAAGTCAGGGAGAGCCGGATGTCCGTGCTCTCTGTCGTGTCTGGTCATCGTTCCTCACTCCTGGGGTGTGGCGTGCCAGGCTTCTTCCCGTCCGGCGGCCGAGGTCGCGGGGTGTCCCGCGTACCGGTTCGGTTCCTCACGACTCGTCTTCCCGGGCTTGCGGCGGGTACTGCGGGACGATGGCGACCGGGCATTCGGCGTGGTGCAGGGCGCGGTGGGCGACCCGGCCGAGTTCCAGGCCGACGAGCGCGTCGCGGCGGCGCGCGCCCACGACCAGCAGGTCGGCGGCGGCGGAGCGCTGGACCAGCACCCGGTGAGGGGCGCCTTCCACCGTGACGCGGCGCACCCGGACTTGGGGGTGCTCGCGCACGAGCGCGTCCAGTGCCTTGTCGAGCAGGTCGGAGGCCCGCCGTTCGTCTCCGCCGTCGGTCTCGACAGCGTCACCGCCTGGCGACAGGTGGCTGCCACCCAGAAGGGACGGCCGCCGCCAGGCGCGGACCACGTCGAGTTCCGCGTCGCGCAGGGCCGCCTCGCGGAAGGCGAAGCGTACGGCCGGGGAGTCCACGTCATACGCGCCGATCCCGAGCAAAACCCGCCCGTGCCCGGCGTCCCGGGTGTAGCGGTCGCCGCGGACCACGACGACCGGACAGGAGGACCGCGCGGCCACCACCAGGCTCACGGAGCCGAGCAGCAGACCGGTGAACTCGCCGCGCCCCCGGTTGCCCACGACCACGAGGGCCGCGTCTCGTCCCTCTTGGAGCAGCGCGCTGCCAGGGTCGTCAGGCCGCACGACGGCGGTGACTTCGACGCCGGGGGCGCGGAGCCGGGCGCGTTCGGCCGCGGCGGCGACAATGCCCTCCGCGATGCTCTGCTCGGGCGGCTGGTCCTCGGCCGGGTCGGTCACGACTTCTTCGTACCGCTCCCAGAGCGAGGCGTGGACGATCCGCAGCGGCAGCGCGCACCGCTCGGCCTCGTCCACGGCCCAGTCCAGGGCCGCGAGCCCGGTCTCGGATCCGTCGACTCCCGCCACCACGGGACGTTCCATCCTGCCCACCGCCTTCCGGCTCAGGGGTGCCTGCCGGAAGCCCGGCCTCCCGCCGCATCGGTGTGATGCGCGGGGCCTTGCCGGACGGGCCGGGGCGTGGCGCTCCGGGGAGGAGCGGCCCTCCGCTTCTCCCCGGGCCTTGTTCGCGCGGTGTGCGGCTCGGAGCCGCTTCTCCGCGTCCTCCGGGCGGGCGCCTTCCCTCTTAGAAAAGCATCGGGGCCGGACGCTCGCCAGGCCGGCCGTTCCGTCCTCCTCCACCGCGGCCGGGCTCCTGTCGTCCTGGTGCGGCACGGCTGACCGGATATCCCGCGATCGGCCGGCTGGGCACCTCGCGTCACGCCGCCGCGGGCTGGTCACCCGGACCGTGTCTCCGGCACCCCAGCGGTCGCCGCACCGGCTCAGGGCTGAAAGCATGAAAGAGGTCTTCCGGCCGCTGTCCCGCGAAACGCGGACCGCACAAGAGCAGGAGGGCGGCCCGCCCCGGCCGCCCGGGACGGCCGCGCCGGACACCTCCGTGCCGGCGGCGCGGCTTCCGCACGGAAGGAGCGGGCGATGCGTCATCGCAGCATCGGAGAGCTGATGACCCGCGAGGTGGTGAGCGTCCGCGGGGACGTGCCGTTCAAGGACGTCGTGAGGACGCTGGCCCGGCACGGTGTCACCGCGGTACCGGTGGTGGACTCGGAGGACCGGGTGATCGGGGTCGTGTCGGAGGGCGACCTGCTGCGCAAGACCGCCGACCAGGCTGCCGTACCGGGCGATTTGCCCGCCGTTCCCGGGCTCTCGGAAGAGGAACGCGCGAAGGCCGAGGGCACCCGGGCGGAGGAGGTGATGTCGGCTCCCCCGGTGTGCGTCACCCCCGGGTGGACCGTGGTGGAGGCGGCGCGGCTCATGGAGGCACAGGGCGTCAAACGGCTCGTCGTCGTCGACGCCCGGGACCGGCTGGTCGGCATCGTCAGCCGCCGGGACCTGCTGCGGATCTTCCTTCGCGAGGATGCCGACATCCGCCGTGAGATCACCGAGGACATCCTCGGCGGCACCCTCGGCCTGGACCCGGCCGCACTGTCGGTCGAGGTGTCGAACGGCCGGGTGGAGCTCGGCGGCCACGTGCCGTACCGCGGCACGATCCCCGTCATCGAACGTATGTGCGCAACGGTCGACGGAGTCGTCTCGGTCTCCTGCGACCGGCTCGGGCGCGAGTCCGACGCCACCGGACCCGGCACCACCGGACTCGGCACCGGCGGACCCGGCACCGAGCGGTGACAACCGGATCGCGGAGACACCCGGCACACCCGGTCCACCCGGGCACAGGGAGGACGCAGTGGCAGTCCCCACCCGCATCACCGTCGTCGGAGTCGGCAACGAGTTCCGGCGGGACGACGGACTCGGCCCCGCCGTCATCACCCGGCTGAAGGAGGGCCGGGCGACCCGCCCGCTCCCTCCCGGCACCGTACTGGCGTCGAGCGACGGGGATCCGGGGCGGCTGATCGGCCTGTGGGAGGAGGCCGGGCTCGCCGTGGTCGTCGACGCCGCCCACGTGCACCCGGGCTGTCCTGGTCGGGTGCACCGGCTGGAACTCGGGGAACACGGGGTCCGGCGGCCGGGTGCCGCCAGCACGCACGGGCTCGGCCTCGGGGAGGCCGTGGAACTGTCCCGGGTCCTGGGACGGCTGCCGGCGCATCTGATCGTGTACGCGGTCGAGAGCGGGGACGGCTCGCTCGGTACGGGGCTCACCAAGGCCGTGGCAGCCGTGGTGGAGCCGCTGGCACGGCGTATCGAGAAGGACATCGCGGAGTACCACGCGGCCGTCCCCCCCGAAGCGCCACCGCCGGTGAACGCGCGAGAGGTGTGACCGAGAGGCGGGGCGAAGGGTGAGGGTGCCCTGCGAGTGGGCCGCCGGCGCCCCCTGCGGCGCGCCGTCGCCCACCCGCGGCGGCCGTCCGGGCTCGTGCCGGCGCCAGGTGGCTCACTCCTGCCCTGCCCGGCGTGCGCATCGGCGGCGGAGTGGTCACGCTGAGGTGGCCGGAGTGTCGCGGTGCGTCCCGCTCCGGCCCGCGCGGAACCTCGGCACGCGGCCACGGACGGACCGGACGGGAACGAACCATGGCCACCGCGCCCCAACCGACCGGGGACACCGGGGACACGGACTGTGTCCTCGACCTCGGCGGACTCGACGCGCTCGTCCAGGTCCTCCGGTCACGGGGCCGCACGGTGGTCGGCCCGACGGTCCGGGACGACGCGATCGTGCTCGCCGAACTGGAGTCCGCCACCGAGCTTCCGTACGGCTGGGGCGTGGAACTGGACGGCGGTCACTACCGGCTGGTGCGGCGTACGGACCGGGCCGCGTTCGCCCACAGTGCGGGGCCGCAGTCCTGGAAGAACCACCTGCTCCCGCAGCGGGTGCGCCAATGGTCCGCCGACCGCGGCCCCGACGGGGAACTGAGGGTGCTGTCCGACCGGCACGAACCGGGCCGGTACGCGTTCCTGGGGGTGCGGCCCTGCGATCTGCGCGCCATCGCGATCCAGGACCGGGTCCTTCTCGGTGACCGGCACCGGGACGACGCCTACGGTGCCCGGCGCACCGGGGCGTTCCTGATCGCCGTGGAATGCACCGAGCCGGGCGGGACCTGCTTCTGCGTCTCCATGGACGCCGGACCGGCGGCCGGGCCCGGTTACGACATCGCGCTGACCGAGGTGCTCGACGAAGCCGGGCACCGCTTCCTGGCCCGCGCGGGGACACCCGAAGGAGCCGACGTCCTGGCCGGACTGCCACGGCGAGCGGCGGACTCCGCCACGCGCCGCACGGCGGCGGGCGCGGTCGAGAGCGCCGCCGCCCGCATGGGCCGGACCATGCCGACGGCGGACCTGCGGACACTGCTTGCCGACAGCCTGGACGCCACACGCTGGAACGATGTCGCGGCCCGCTGCCTGACCTGCGGGAACTGCACCATGGCCTGCCCCACGTGCTTCTGCACCACCACCGAGGACGTCACCGACCTCACGGGCGACCACGCCGAGCGCTGGAGCCGCTGGGACTCCTGCTACGACTTGGACTTCTCGTCTCTGCACGGCGGCCCGGTCCGCGAGTCCGGCCGCAGCCGCTACCGCCAGTGGCTCACCCACAAGCTCGGCACCTGGCACGACCAGTTCGGCAGCTCCGGCTGTGTGGGCTGCGGCCGCTGCATCGTGTGGTGCCCCGTCGGCATCGACCTCACCGAGGAGGCTCACGCCCTGCATCAGGAAGCCCGCGCGAAGGACCGGCCGGCGTGACCGGGACCGGACCTTTCGACGAACTTCCCGAGGACCACCGGGAGCGGTTGACCGCGCTCTCCCGGGAGGTGTCGTGGCCCGCGGGGACCCGGATCTTCGAGGAGGGCGGCCGGGCGGACCGCTTCTGGACCGTCCTCGCCGGTACCGTCCGTCTCGACCTGTATGTGCCGGGCAGCCGGCCGGTGGTCGTCGAGACCATCGGGCCGGGGCAGCTCCTGGGCTGGTCCTGGGTGTGCCCGCCGAGACGGTGGCACCTGGGAGCCGAGGCCGGCGGTGCGGTGCGCGCCCGGGAGTACGACGCGGCGGAGGTCCTGGAACGGTGCGCGCGCGACCCGGCACTCGACCACGCGCTGCTCACGTATGTCATCGGGGTGGTCGGCCACCGCCTGCGGTCGACCAGGACCCGGTTGCTCGACCTGTACGGACCGCACGGCGGCGAGGGGCCGCGATGACGGCCGTACCGCTCCCCTACCGCGTGGTGGACACCCGGCCCGAGACGGCGGACACCGTCACGCTCCGGCTGGAGCCCGCCGGTGAGGCGCTGCCGCCTTTCGCCCCGGGCCGCTTCGCGATGGTCTACGCGTTCGGCGTCGGCGAGATCCCGGTCTCCGTGTCCGGCATCCTCCCCGGCGGTGGGCTGCTGCACACGATCCGCGGTGTCGGCGCCGTGTCCCGGGCGCTGTGCGCGCTCCGGCCGGGCGCGATGGTCGGGATGCGCGGACCATTCGGTACGGGCTGGGACGCTCCCCTGGCCGCGGGAGACGATCTGGTCGTGGTCGCGGGCGGCGTCGGGCTCGCGCCCCTCCGGCCCCTGATCCTCGCCGCCCTGGCCGCGCCGTCGACGCACGGGCGGCTGAACGTCCTCATCGGCGCCCGCAGTCCCGACGATCTGCTCTTCCGGGACGAACTCGACGGCTGGGCCGGGCCGTACCTCGGAGTGGCGGTGGACCGGCCCGCGGCGGGCTGGCGGGGCCGGGTCGGCGTGGTGACCACACTGCTCGGCGAAACGGAGTTCGCCCCGGAGCGGACGACGGCGTTCGTCTGCGGTCCCGAGGTGATGATCCGTGCCACCGCCCGCGAGCTGCTGCATCGCGGCGTACGCCCCGATCGCGTCCTGATCTCGCTCGAACGCAATATGCGCTGTGCCACCGGCCATTGCGGCCATTGCCAGCTCGGCCCCCTGCTCCTGTGCCGGGACGGCCCCGTCGTCGGCTACGACCGCGCCGAGCCGTTGCTCGCCGTACGGGAGCTGTGAGATGGGCGCCCGGGAACCGGCCCGCCCCCGGCTCGGCGTGTTCAAGTTCGCCTCGTGCGACGGCTGTCAGCTCACCCTGCTGGACTGCGAGGACGAACTTCTCGCCCTCGCCGCCCGGGTGGACGTCACGCACTTCCTGGAGGCGTCCAGCGCGGTGGGCACGGGCCCGTACGACCTGTCGCTCGTCGAGGGCTCCGTGACGACGGCCGAGGACGCCGAACGCATCCGGAGTGTGCGCGCCGCCTCCCGCCGTCTGGTCACGATCGGAGCCTGTGCCACGGCCGGCGGCGTCCAGGCACTGCGGAACTTCGCGGACGTCGAGGAGTTCCGCGAGGTCGTCTACGCCCGGCCCGAGTACGTCGAGACGCTCGCCACCTCCACCCCCATCGCCGCGCACGTCCCCGTCGACCTCGAACTCCAGGGCTGTCCCATCGACCGCGGCCAGCTGCTGGAGGTGATCACCGCGTACCTCGCCGGCCGCAGACCGGACGTGCCCCGGCACAGCGTCTGCTTCGCCTGCAAACGACGCGGCATCCCCTGTGTCACCGTGACCCGCGGCACTCCCTGCCTGGGCCCGGTCACGCACGCCGGCTGCGGCGCGCTGTGCCCGGCCTACGGCCGGGGCTGCTACGGCTGTTTCGGCCCGTCCGCCTCGGTCAATCTGCCCGCGATGATCCCCCTGCTGCGCAGCGACGGCATGAGCGACGAGGACGTCCTGCGGCTCCTTCGCACCTTCAACGCGGCGAAGTTCGCCGCCCTCGAAGACGGCGGCGCGTCCGCGGAGGCACCCTCATGACCCACCGCGGCTCCCGCGTCCTGCGCGTCGAGGCCCTGTCCCGCGTCGAGGGCGAAGGGGCGCTGTACCTGCGGATCGACGACGGCACGGTCGGCGCCGCGCAGCTGAGGATCTACGAACCGCCGCGATTCTTCGAGGCGTTCCTGCGCGGCCGCCGGCACACCGAGCCACCCGACATCACCTCCCGGATCTGCGGAATCTGCCCGATCGCCTACCAGATGAGCGCCTGCCGGGCCGTCGAGGACGCCTGCGGCGTGACCGTCGACGGCCCGCTGGCCGCCCTGCGCCGGCTGCTCTACTGCGGTGAGTGGATCGAGAGCCAGACGCTGCACATCCATCTCCTCCACGCCCCCGACTTCCTCGGCTGCGACAGCGTCGTCGACCTCGCCCGCACCCACCGCACCGAGGTCGAACGGGGTCTGCGGCTCAAGCAGACCGGAAACGCGGTCATGGAACTGCTCGGCGGCCGCGCCGTCCATCCCGTCAACGTCCGCGTCGGCGGCTTCCACCGCACCCCCACCCGCGCCGAACTGCGACCGCTGGCCGAGCGACTGCGCCGGGCCCGCGACGACGCGCGGGAGGTCGTGCGCTGGGTGTCCGGCTTCGACTTCCCGGATGCCGAGTGCGACGCCGACTTCCTGGCGCTGGCCGAGCCCGGCACCTACGCCATCGACGGCGGCACACCCACCGTCCTCCCCTACGGCGACAGCCGCGAACAGCGCACCTTTCCCGTACGGGACTTCGGCACGCACGTGGTGGAGGAGCAGGTCCCCCACTCCACCGCGCTCCAGGCCCTGCTCGACGGCCGCCGGCATCTGACGGGCTCGCTCGCCCGCTTCGCCGTCAGCGGCCATCTGCTCCCGGCCTCCGTCCGGGAGGCCGCCCGCTCGGCGGGGCTGGACGGCGTGTGCCGCAACCCCTTCCGCAGCATCGTGGTCCGGGCCGTGGAGGTGCTGTTCGCGGTCGACGAGGCGCTGCGGCTGATCGACTCGTACGAGCCCCCGCCGCGCCCGGCCGTCGCGGTCGCCGCGCGGGCGGGCACCGGCCATGGCGCCACCGAGGCGCCGCGCGGCACTCTCTACCATCGCTACGTCCTCGACGCGGACGGAATCGTCACCGACGCCCGTCTCGTCCCGCCGACCTCGCAGAACCAGGGCGCCATCGAGGCGGACCTGCGGCGGATCGTCCAGGACGCCCTCGCGCGCGGTGCCGACGACGACGCCGAACTGACCCGCCTGTGCGAGCGGGCCATCCGCAACCACGACCCGTGCATCTCCTGCTCGGCCCACTTCCTCGACCTCACCGTCGAGCGGGCCCGCTGACGGCCCGGCCCCCGGTGTCCGTGGGACCGGGCAGGGACGTGGCGTGGGAAGGTGAGGCGGGGAGAGCGGGCCTGGCCGACCAGCGCGGGGCCTTGGACCGGGGGGCACAGGCCACGAAGGCGAGCGCGGTGAGGTGCGTCAGTGGGGGTGACCGAGCATCCGCTGGAAGGCCCGGGCGTGTCCGGCTTCGTCCGCGGCGTTGTCGCGGAAGAGACGGGCGGCCTGGTAGTCGCCGGCGGCGGTCGCCCGGCGGGCGAAGGAGGGGTACATGACCTCGGCCTCGTAGAGCTCGCCGGTGACGCTCTTGATCAGGTCGGCCCGGGTGCTGCCGACCAGGCCGTACAGGACGGCTTCGCCGGCGAAGTGCTCGTGCAGCTCGACCCGGGCGATGCCGTGGAACAGCCGGGCCAGTTCCGGACGGCCGCCGGCGGCGGCGTGGTCGGCGAAGACGGTGTAGCGGGCGTGGGCGAGGGCTTCGCCGTGCAGGGCGGTGTCGAGATTGGCCTTGGTGCGGGCGGAACGCACCTGCGGACCTCCGGCGGGAACGTCGACGGGGTCGACGGCCGGCGGGGCGGGGATGGTGCCGTGGCCGGTCTCGATCGCCTTCAGGGCCGCTTGGTACGCCGCGAGATGGTTCCCCTCGTCCTTGGCGATCTCGCTGAACAGCGCGGCGGCGTTGTCGTCGCCGTCGGCGGCGGCCTCCCGGGCGAAGGTGGGGTACATGACGGTCGTCTCGTAGGTCTCCCCGGCGATGGCGGCGCGCAGGTTGTCCGCGTCGGAACCGATCACTCCGGCGAGATCTGCCTCCTCGCGGAAGTGTTCGCCGAGTTCCACCGCTGCCGTCTCGCGGTACAGCCGGCCGGTGGCCACGAGCCCCTCACGGTCGGCCTGAGCGGCGTAGAAGGTGTAGGACGCGTGGGCGTAGGCCTCGCCGCCCATGGCGGTGTCGAGGTCGGCTCGCGTGGAGGGGCTCAGGGTGTCCGCGGCGCTTGGGCGCGGGCCGCCGGGGGCGACGGAGGGAGCGGCGTACGCGGGGCAGGCAAGGACCGCGAGGGCGGCCGCCGCGGGCAGGCACATCACAGTGGCCCGTTCGACGAAGCGTCGTTTCATTTCTTCCTCGGCTCATGGGTTTCGGCTCCCCCTGGAGACCGACCTCATCACCTCTCGCGCGGGTCGTGAACGGGTATCACCCATCTGCTCGAAGATTGATCGGTTTATTTCACCCGACTGATCAGGCCTGCCCGGCAGTGAGAGCCGAAATGGGTGGTCCCGGTCTGGCCGAGCGAGGCGGCCAGACCGGCCTGGCGGGGCGCCGGCAGGCCGACCGGCTCTTCCGAACCGGCCGGCCTGGTCACGACGAGGAGCGCGGCACCCGCTCCCACCGGAGTGGGTGGCCCGAGCGCGCGGAACGCTCCCCTCCCGACGTCACGGCGCCGGGGGCACCTGCAGTGGGTCGGACACCGACTTCACCGTCAGACTCGGGAACTCGGCGCCGTAGCCGACCGTGTTGAGCGCGACGACCCGGTAGACGTACGGCGTGGTCACCGATGCCGACGGGTCGACGAAGGCGCGCGTGCCGTGGGTGTTCGGCCGGTCCAGCGGAGAGTCGACCGTGCCGACGTCGACCCACGCGGTGTCGCCCTGCTTCGTCCGCTGGACGACGTACGAGGTTTCACTGATCGAGTTGTCCTGCCACTCCAGCCGGATCCGGGCGCCGTCCCCCTCGCCCGTGATCGTCGAGGAGAGCCCGCTCGCCTTGAGCGGTGGCAGGGCCAGCGATTCGGGACGCATCATGTCCATTTCCTCGTGGCTGAGGATGTGGCAGTGGATGACGTACTCCCAGCCGAAGTTCACCAGCTTGTTGGTGATGGCCGTCGTCGGATTGCCCTGCGGATCGACGTTGTTGAACATCGACGTGTTCCCGAGCGGCATCGTCGGGTCGAGGGGCCGGACGGAGTTCGGTATCTCGAACGGCGCTGTCGGCACGATCGGGCGCAGCGCGACGATCGTGTCCTCCAGTGGGCTCATCCGGACCGTGTCCTTCCACCCCAGCTCGTTGGCGTCGGGTTTGATGACGATGTTGTCCCAGGTCACCCGGTTGATCAGCTGGACGTCGTACAAGTGGAAGTGGATCGGATGGGTGTCCACCCCGTTGTGGGTGAACCGCCAGATCTGTGTCCCGTCGGCGTTGGTGCCGAGGGGCGTCACCTTCACGTCCCCGCGGGGCAGGTCGGTGCCGTCGATCAACTCGGTCTGCGGGTTGATGTACGGGTACAGCGTGACGTTCTGCGCCCCTGGTGTCGGTGGCTGGGCCTCGACGCCGAGATTCGCCTCCATCCTGCCGAAGTCGTCGAACGTCGTCGCGTTCATCTCGTCGTGGATGGCCTTCGGTTGGAGGGGCATCGACATCTTGGCGTTCGGCGCCTTGAGCGTGTTGAAGCCGAAGGCCGAGGTGTCGTTCACGCGGACCAGGCCGTCACAGGTCTTGACGGTCGTGTTCTTGACGTTGCAGTTGCTGCTGGCCGCGAAGCTCGTTCCGTACGCCGAGTTGTAGGCCGCCTGTCCGACGATGACCGGGTTCTGTCCCGATTCGAAGACGCCCGAGCCGTCCGCGTGGTGCTTGAAGGCGGCCTGGAGCCTGGTGAGGTCGAACGCCGGGGCCGGGGCCGTGTCCGCGATGGTCACCCGCATCACGGTGCGGGTGTTGGGCCCGTACCCCGGCAGGATCTTCGGCGTGCCGGCCGAGGCCGGCGCGTCCGTGTAGTAGTCGTACGACGCGACGCGGGCCGGGTACGCGGCGGGCGCGTCGTTGTAGAGGATGAGCGTCTTGCCTGCGAACTTCGAGAAGTCCACCAGTACGTCGGCGCGTTCGGCCGGGGCGACGGTCAGCGAGTACTTGTCCACGTTGCCGACGTCGAAGCGGGTCGGGTCGGTGATCCAGGTCGTCGGCTGCTGGCCGTCGATCACCGCCGGCGCGGGCAGGAAGCCGCCCTCGTTGGCGATCTGGATCCAGTCCGGACCGGCGGTGTCGTCGTGGGCGTCGGCCGGGGTGGGTGACACGTTCGGGTCGGTCTGGGCGGCGGCCAGCTCGCCCGGGTTCAGGGCCACCTCGGTCGTACCGTCGCCCTGCTTCGGATCGGCCTTGTACCACTGGAAGTTGAAGAACCGGTCGTTCGCGCCGTTGAGCAGCCGCATCCGGTACGTCTTCGGCTGGAGGGTCACCTTCGGGTAGGCGACTCCGTTGACGATCGGGGTGTCGTTGAACTGCTCCATGCCCATGGATATGTTCGGCGTGCCGGGGATCTGTTCGGGTTCGCAGAACGGGGCGGTCGGGTACTGCCAGGTCGACTCGTCGTCCAGCTTGCACCCCGGGTCGTAGTACGGGTTGGCGACGGGCCCGTACTTCGTGTCGCCGGCCGGCGGCCAGAACCACGGCCCGTACATCCAGCGTCCGTACGAGCTCATGCCCGAGGGGTCGCCCGGATTCTGCGCCGGCATGTAGACGTGGTGGTACCAGAAGCTGCCCTTGGATCCCCAGCGCTTCGTGTCCCAGGTGGGGTCCTGGCCGTACGAGGTGATCGCTCCGCCGGCGCCCTTCTGGTCCTTGAGCTGCGTGTCGTCCGGCACGAAGGTGCGGTCCTGGATGAGCAGCGGGAGGGTGTCCGCCGCGGCGGGGATGGTGCCGCTGTCGACCAGCGCCTTCTCGGTGCCGTCGGTGATGGTGTAGCCCGCGGCCTCGCCGGCGTACACGTTCAACCGGGTGATGCCGTAGGAGTGATCGTGGTAGAACATCAGCCGCGCGCTCTGCTGATTGGTGTAGTAGAACGTCGAGCAGCCGTCGTCCTTCGCGGCGCACAGCGTCGCCCCGTCGTCGTCCACCATGTCCGGCACGTTCTGCACACTGACCCCTTGCGGCCAGTCCGTCTTCTCGCCGGCCGGGGTGATCCACTGGTGCGGGGTGCCGTCGCTGATCCAGGGCGTGATGCCGCCGTGCAGGTGCAGGGTGGCCCGGTTGTCCGTGAAGCAGCCGGACGAGCCGTTCGTGCACGCCGGGTTGCGCACCTCGTCCATGACGGTGCCCTCGTCCTTCGGGTCGGGCATCGTCATCGGGCCCATGCCGGAGCCCATGCCGGTGCTGTCGACCGGCAGGAAGAGGTCGCCGTCGGCGCCCTTGGGCAGCAGGTTCCGGAACACGATCCGCACCGGCCGGTCCTTCGTCGCGGCGAGGAGCGGGCCCATCCACTGCGGCGCGGTGACGCCCGTGTACGGCAGCGGCTGCCTGGTGCCGTCCATCAGCTCGTTGTAGAGGGGGACCCTCCGCCCGGGCACCGCGTCCGTGGACAGCTGGACATAGCCCCGTACCAGGGTCGGCGGCAGGTCGGAGGAGAACCGGGTGAGGTACTGCACGAGACCGATGACGTATTCGTCGGCCGGCTTGCCCTTGGTGGTGACGGACTCCGGGACGCCCACGGGGATGAACTTCTCCGACGGCTTCGTCGACGGCGCTCGCAGCTGCGCGACATCGGGGCAGCCCGTGCCGTCCGCCCGGGGGTCGCAGGTGAGCGGCAGCTGGTCCTGGAACTTCTTCATGCCGACCGTGAGATAGCCGGCTCCCGGGTCGGTGACCTCGATGCCGTCGATCGCGCCGACGTCCGTCACTGCGGTCGCCGTCGCCCCGGAACCGCCCTTGCCCGTCGGGTCGGTGAGGGTGACGGAGGGTGTTCCGGTGTAGCCGGACCCCACCGCGTCCACCTTGAGCGCCGTCAGTTTCAGGCTGCTCGAAGCGCTCGCCGGCGTCGCGCCGTTGATCGGGTCGGCGAGCGTTCCGTTACGGATCACGACGCCGGGGGCGCCGCCGTAGCCGCTGCCGGGGTCGTCGACGGTCACCTTCACGACCTTGCCGTCGGTGGTGAGGTCGGCCGGGTCGACGTGGCCCTTGGCCACGGTGCCGGCCGGGTCGTCGGGAAGGTCGAAGTCGACCGTCGGCATGGTGTAGCCCGACCCGCCGTCCGTGACCGCCACGGCGTCCACTCCGCCGGAGGCGGTGGCGGCACCGCCGCTGCCGCCACCGCCCGTGATGCCGACCGCGAATCCGCCGTAGCCGCTGCCGGCCGCGCCGACCTTCACATCGACCACGGCTCCGGAGGATTTGACGGTGGCCTTGGCGGTCGCGGCCGTGGTGCCGCCGTCGATGGTGACCGAGGTCGCGCCGGCGACGTAGTCGTGCCCCGGTGAGGTCACCTCGACGGCGGCGATGCCACCGGTCCGGGGATCGATCGTGGCCGTCGCCGCGGCGCCGGTCCCGGCGTTCGCCGGCACCACCTGCGCACCGAAGGAGTACCGGCGGTCCTGGGTGGCGTAGCGGGGGTAGGCGGCGGAACCCAGGGTGACCGTGCCGCCCGCGGCGGGTGGCACGTCGACCGGTGGGCTCGTGGTGCCGTCGACTCCGGCCGGGAACATGAAGGTGTCGGTGGCGGAGCCGATCCCGGTGTCCACCGGGACGCCCTGGCCGTAGAACCCGATGACGTCACCGGCCCGCACGGCGACGTCCGGGACGTCGTACGTCGCGACCTCCCCGCCCGGGGCTGTGGGCGCGGGCACCGTCTTCAGTCCGCTGTCCGCCACCACGGTGTACGTGTCCGGCGTGTCCGACGGCCGCAGGACGTACGCGTGGAAGACGCCGCCCTCGGACGCGGTGGGGCTCCCCGCCGGCGTGGCCTGGTTCCGGGTACGGAAGCTCTTGAGCGTTCCGTCGGGCAGCGGGGAGCCGCCGAGCACGACGAACACGGGCCCGAGCTTTCCCGGCCCTGTCGCGTAGTCGGTCGCGTACGCCCGGTCGACCAGCGGGTTTCCCACCGCCACCGCGGTGGACGTGATGGTCACCGTGGCCTTCGACCGGGTCAGCGGGCTGTTGGCCCAGTTCTGCCAGGGGCCGAAGTAGTGCGGCACCTTCGTCTGGTCCGTCGGGCCGCTCGGGCCGCCGGCGACGGCCGCCTGAGCCTGCTGGACCGGCGCCGGCGGCAGCCCGGTCACGGCGGTCACCATCGCCGCTCCGACACCGATCAGCGCGACGGTGCGCCGACTCCGTTTCCCCGACTGTCTCGTTGCCTGTCTGCGGAACACGTCTTCCCTCTCCCTCGGGCGGCCCGCCGCCGCTCGCGCGGCGGAGCCGGGCCCCGGGTCCGCCGAGAGAGGGCCGGAACGGGGCGACGACCCCTGACACCGGCCGGTGCGCGCGCGACAAGTGTCCGGCGGTCGCCGAGCACGCGGCCGAAGATGACACGTCTGTCATCCGGCTGTCATGAGGGAGCGTCAATGAGACGTCCGAGCAGGGAATTTCAACTGACACCCCGCCCTTCACCCGCGCGGAGCGACGCCCCGCACACGCCTCGGGGCCGGGCCCGTAGCCGCATGTCGAGCCGTACCGATCCCGCCACCTCCACGTGATCACCTGTGGACGTCCCGTGCGATGTTCATGAAGAATCCGGGGAGAGGCGCGAGGGATGAACCGGAGCGCCGGCGCACGCGGAGCGGGAGGGGCAGCCACCATGGCACGGCTCTTGGTCGTCGAGGACGAGGCACGGCTCCGCGCCTACCTCAAGCGTGCCCTGGAAGCGGACGGCCACACCGTCGACAGCGCGGGCACCGGCCCGGACGCTCTTCTGCGCCTGCGCGACGGCGAGTTCGACCTGGTGGTACTCGATCTCATGCTGCCGGGGTGCGACGGTTTCGAGGTCATGCGGCACGCCATCGACCACAGACCCGGGCAGCGGGTTCTCGTGCTGTCCGCCGTGATGGACGTCTCCACTCGGGTGCGGTGTCTGCGGCTCGGGGCCGTCGACTTCCTCGGCAAACCCTTCGCGACCGCCGAGCTGTTGGAGCGCGTACGCACCAGACTCCGTTCCATCGCCCCCGGCCTTCCCCAGCGTTGGCTGCACGTCGGGGAGGTCACACTCGACCTGGAGCGGCAGACGCTTCGCCTGGACGGGCAGGAAGTCCCCCTGTCACACCGTGAGTTCATGCTGCTCGGCCACCTCATGCGACGCGCCGGGGCGGTGTGCAGCCGGCACGAGCTGCTCGCCGGCGTCTGGGGCCACACGGACGATCTGGGAAGCAATGTGGTCGACGCGACTGTCCGCCGTATCCGCGGCAAGGTGCCCCGGCCGGTCATCGAGACCGTACGCAACGCCGGATACACGTTCCGTGCCGGCTGAACACCGGCGCTTCCTCTTCGCGGGATGGGTGCTGTTCGCCGCGTGCAGTCAGCTGCTGTTGCTGATCGTGCCCGCTCTGGAGACCGTGGCGTTCCACCTGGTGTGGATCAGCCTGTCCCTCGTCTACGGCGTCGGAAGCTGGTCGAACCGGCGTACCGTCGTCGTGCTGGTGACGGTCACCCTGGTCACCGGTCTCACACTGGGCCGGTTCATCGCCCAAGGCCACCTCGGGTGGGACGAACTCGCCGAAGTCCCTTTGATGGCCCTGGTCTTCGTCAGCATGGTCTGGCATGTGCGCCGACGGGCCGCCGCCCTGGCCGAGACGCGCGAGCTCGTCGCACGCGAACGCCGCGCCCAGGAGGTCAAGGAGCTGTTCGTCCGCAACTGTTCGCACGAGATGCGCACCCCCATCACCGTGGCCCGCTGCTACGCGGAGCTGGTCCGGGACGCCCTGCCCACTCCCGGGAGCAAGGAGGACATCGAGGTCGTCGTGGACGAGCTGGACAAGCTCGGCAGCCTCGCCGGGCGTCTTCTCACGCTGGCCGACGCGTACGAGTCCGCCAGGTTCGAGTGGGGCCCGGTCGACCTCGGCTCGCTCCTGCGGCGGACGGTTCAGCGGTGGCGGCCCGCCTCGGACCGCGACTGGCTCCTGGACGCGCCGACGGTCCTGATCGAGGGCGACGAATCCCGGCTCGAGGCCGCCCTCGACGCCCTGGTGGAGAACGCCGTGAAGTTCACCGTCGCCGGGGACACCATCGCGCTGCGCTGCCGCGCGACCCGCGAGGGCGTCGTGGTCGAGGTGGAGGACACCGGGATCGGCTTCACTCCGTCGCCGCCGCACGACGAAAGCGGCCGCCCTCGGTCCTCCGGCGGCCCCGGCACCGGGCTCGGCCTGGCGATCGTACGGGCCATCGTCGACGGCCATGGCGGTGGCCTCACCGTGGTGTCGGGCCCGCCACGCGGCTCGCTGCTGCGCATGGCACTCCCGGCCCGCCCGCCGACGCCGATGCCCAGCACGAAGGGAGGCGCCTGACCTTGTGCGTTCACCCGTCAGGCGCCTCTCGCCCCCTCCGGCCGATACGGGTCAGGCTTCCGCGGCGGCCTCCAGGGGGCTGAGGTGTGCGGCTCGGCGGGCCGGGAGGGCGGCGGCGAGGACGCCGGCCGCGAGCGAGAGCGCGCAGGTGAGCAGCAGCGTTCCCCAGGGAAGGGTGAAGGAGTACTGCGGGAGGGAGCCGTTGGCCGGGGAGCTGACGGCCCAGGCACCGAAGACGCCGCTCGCGAAGCCGAGGGCGGTGCCGAAGGCGGCGACGGTCAGAGCCTCCAGGCGGATCATGGAGCGGATGCCGGCGCGGTCCTTCGGTGACCGCGGGCCGCGCCGGGGCGGTGTTGTGGACGACGAGCCGCACCGTGTCCGCGTCCTGGGCGACCGCGACGGTGACCTCGGCGTCGCGCGCGTACCGGTCTTCTCCGTCAGTGCCCCCTCGGCCTGCGTGTCAGACCGGTCGACAGGGCCGCGAAGCCCCCTTCCGCGACCCCGCGCCCCCACCCCGTGCCGACGGCCACACGGCAGGCGGCGAAGACACGGCTGACCAGGGACATGCCCTCGGTATCAACGCGTGCCTCACCCACGGACGTACCCCCGTGGGATGACCCGTCTCCGCCGAACGACAGAGATCCGCGCCCTCGACGAGGTGCGGGACGGGTCCTGTAGGGAACACACCTCCGCTCCACTCGTTCTGTCACTGTTTCAGCGCGAACCTATAGAGACGGTGAAACACAGAACAAGATTTCCTGACGCCACGCAAACGCGTCCTTAACACTCGACGGAATGACATATAAGAAGGCAAGCGTCGGTCACCTCACCGGGCCGAAGCCCTGTTTCGCTCCGGGGATCGCCGACTCCATCGCGCACCATGTGACCAAAAATCTGGCACAGTTGACCGAAAACAGGAGCAGGCCTGATTCGAGTCACCCTGGCGGAATATTGGGCGCCGGCTTCCTCGACTCCGGGAAAACCTCAGGTGGGAAGGGGGTACGTTCACCCTTTCGCCAGAGCGACGCCCAGCTGGAATTCTTCCCGCCGCAGCGCTTCCGGGCAGGCGTGACGGCGACCCGCGATCTTGCGAGGGGGCGCGGCGGTGGACTAGCGTCCCGTCCGGTTCGCGAATTCCCTCACTTCATGACGTCGTGACGTCATGCGTTCCCACCGGGAGTCGGGTCATGGTGGCATCCTCGTCCGTGCGGCCTCGAATAGGGGTCACCTCACGGTTTCGCCAGGCGATCGACAGTCACGCCCTTCATCACGGCTATGTCGACCAGGTCGTGCGCGCCGGTGGATTGCCGACCGTCCTGCCGACGCTCGACCCCGAATTCTGTGACGAGTTACTCGAGAACCTGGACGGCCTGCTCCTCACCGGCGGCGAGGACATCGACCCGGCCCACTGCACCGGGTCCGTCCGCCGGCCGGATTACACCTACCATCCCCGCCGCGACGCCTTCGAGTTGTGTCTCGCGCGACGCGCGCTCGATCGGGGCCTGCCCCTCCTCGGCGTCTGCCGGGGTTCGCAGATCCTCTGGTCCGCCACCGGGAACCCGCTCATCGCGCATATTCCGGACGTCAACCACGGGCAGGTGCTGCACCGCGCCTCTCTCACCAAGACGTCCCGGCATCTCGTCCTGCTCACCTCCGGCAGCGTGGTCGCCGAGGCGTACGACGAGGCCAAGATCGAGGTGACGTCCTACCACCACCAAGGGCTGGGCGAGCAGACCTCCGGCGACCTCCGCTGGCGGGTGACCGCCCGCGCCGAGGACGGGCTCGCGGAGGCCTTCGAGCAGGAGGACGCCGAGGCCCCCTGGGCGGTGGGCGTGCTGTGGCATCCCGAGCTGCCGGCCGACGACTGGACCGATCCGCTGGTCTCCGCCTTCGTGTCGGCGGCGGGTGCCTCGTGAGATTCGACGTCCAGCGCCTGGGCCCCGCCGACCTCGGCATGATCCTCGACCTCCAGGACCGGGTCCGCTCCGCCCTGCCCGACCCGTCCGTCTTCCAGACCAGCACCCCGGAGTTCATCGCGTACTGCCTCGCCGACGGCGGGCGTTGCTACCGGGTGGTGCACGAGGGCGAGCCGGTCGCCTACCGCATGGTCTATTTTCCGCGCGACCGCGCCTTCAACCTCGCCAAGGACACCACCCTTCCCGCGTCGCGGTACGCGGCTGTCGCGCACTGGGACACCGTGGCCGTACTGCCCGCGTGGCGCGGCCACGGGCTGGCCCGGCTGATGAACGCACGTGCCCTGGGCGAGCTGACGGACACCGGCATCCGGCATGTGTTCTCGACCAGTTCGCCCGCCAATCCGCACGGCGTACGCACCCTGATGGAAGCGGGATTCCAACCCGTCGGTCTCGTCGAGAAGTTCGGCGGCAAGCTGCGTTTCCTGCTCTACCGGCCCTATCCGCAGCCGTGGCCCGACCCGCCCGCCGCGCCACCGGGCCCGGGCCTGGCCCACGCCGGACCCGAGGAACGCCTCATAGCGTTCTCGGCCGCCGACGAGCTGGCCCAGGCGTTCCGGGACGGCTGGTCCAGCGCCGGCCTTTGTTTCGACGAACCCGCCGCCCCGGGCGGTCCCGTCCGGCGCGGTCCCGCCCGGCTGCGGATGGTGCGGCGCCCGCTGCCCTTCCGGCTCGTCGCGCCGCGCTGAGCCCCGCCTGGTCCCGGCTCGGCCTCCCCTCTCGTCTCTCATCGCACCCCGGCTCGAACAGGACTCTCGCGAGATGAAGATTCTGCTCACCCTGCCCGGTCCCGACCTCGCCTCCACCGATTTCCTGCGCTCCGGCACCGTCGTCCACGTACCGGCGGCGGACTCCGCCCCCGACGATGCCCTGCTCGCCGCCCTGCTCCGGCACGGCGCGCGCGCCCTGATCACCACCCGCCGCCCCGCCGACACCCTGTTGTGCGCCTGGGCCGAGCACACCGCCGGGCCGGTTCACGTGGCGTACGTACCCAGCGACGTGGACCCGACCACCGCCGACCCGGCAAGCCAGGCCCCGACCCGCCGGCCGATCCACCCGGCTTACCCCGTCCACGAGTTCACGCTCGACGGCACCGGCCTCGACGCCATCGCCGGCGCACTGGCCCGGTGCGAGCGCGCCGCCGCGCTCGCCCGCCCGGTACCCGCCGGCACCGCGCCCGAGGC
The DNA here is from genome assembly GCF_040635425.1 of Streptomyces laurentii. Taxonomy (NCBI): domain Bacteria; kingdom Bacillati; phylum Actinomycetota; class Actinomycetes; order Kitasatosporales; family Streptomycetaceae; genus Streptomyces; species Streptomyces laurentii. The sequence continues at coordinate 85,003 of NZ_JBEYHT010000009.1, forward strand.
AGGCGGTCCGCGCGAGGCCTTCGTGATCGGCGCCGGCGTCGTCGGCCTGGTCACCGCCCTGCACCTGGCGGACCACGGCTACCGGGTGACCGTGGTGGACCGCTCGCCCGCCCCCGGCACGGCCGACTGGCGGGCGTACGGCTGCACGCACGGCGGGGACGACGCCCGGATGTTCACGCTCACCGAGATGGACATCTACGGCAACCAGGACTTCCGGGGCGAGGCCCCCGAGTGGTTCCGGCAGCCCGTCGAGAAGCACGGGTGGCTGGCCCTCGACCCGGCCACGCTCACCCCGCGGGAGCAGGACTGGATCGAGGAGTTCGAGAGCGTCCCGTCCTGGCTGGCCCGCGGTTACAACGCGGACGTCTTCTCCCTCACCGCCGAGGCCGGGCAGGAGTGGACCGCGCTGCGCGCCCGATTCCCCCGCCTGTTCGAGGACGTCGCGCTCGCCGAGGACATCCTGCGCGTCTACGCCGACCCCGACCACTTCCGTGCCTCCCTGGAACGCCATCACGCCCTCGGGGCCGTCCTGCGCCGGCTGTCCGCGGCCGAGCTCGCGCGCGAGTACCCCGCCCTGGCCGCACCCGCCCGGAGCGGCACCCTGGTGGGCGGCATCCTCGTGCCCGGATTCACCGTCAACGTGCACCGGTTCGCCGAACGGGCCATCGAGCTCCTGACCGGACTCGGTGCCCGCTTCCACTGGGACACCCCGGTCACCGGCGTACGCCGCGGCGCGGACGGGGCCGTGACCGGCTTCGACTGCGCCATACCGGTGCCCGCCCACGCCCACGTCGTCGCCTCCCCCGGAGTCGACGGCGCCGCGCTGCTGCACGGCACCCCCTGCGAGGGCCGGATCCACGGGGTGATCGGCGGCTGGGCCCGTGTGGAGAACCGCGCCCCGGCGCTGCGTACCTCCCTCAAGGTCGCCCGCCGCGGGCACGTCACCGAGGACGCCAACGTGACCGTGGCCCGCGACGGCGACGGCCGGGAGATCCTGATCGTCGGCTCCGGATACGGCTACACCGGCGCCGCCGGCGAACCCGAGGAACGGCAGCTGGCCGCCCTGCGCGCGGGCATCGCCGACACAGTCGAGCGCCTCTTCGGCGAATCGGACGAGCCGGACGCGTCCTCGCGACCGTCCGACAACTACGGCTTCAAGTACTGCGTACGCCCGTGGACCGCGACCTCCCTCGGCCTGTACCACGCCGAGCCCCTCGGCCCCGGCGGCGCCCTCTACGTCGTCACGGGCGGGCACAACACCGGCGGCTTCGCCCAGGCACCCGTCACCGCCCGGGCCGTCCTCGCCTCGCTGCGCGGCGATCCGCACCCGATGCACACGCTGTACCACCCCGAGCGCTATCCCTCCTTCGCCACCGGCGCCTAGTCAGACAGGGACGAGGACCACAGCCCATGCACCCCCATCCCCCGCTGGATCCGGCCGACTGGGACGAGTTCCGTGCCCTCGGCAAGCAGATGATCGACGACATCGCGGACCACCTCTCCGGCATCCGCGAGCGCCCGGTGTGGCAGCAGGTCCCCGAGGAGGTCGCCGCCTCGTTCCGTACCGGCCTGCCCGAGGAGGGCCGGCCGATGGCCGAGGTGTACGAGGAGTACCGCCGGACCATCCAGCCCTACCCCCGGGGGAACATCCACCCCCGCTTCTGGGGCTGGGCCAACGGCTCGGGCGTGCCCGTGGCCGCGTACGGCGATCTGCTCGCCTCGGTGCTCAACTGCACCCTGGGCTCCGGCGGGAACGCCGCCATGATGGTCGAGCGGCAGGTGATCGACTGGATCGGGGAGGCCCTCGGCTGGCCCCAGGCCGGGTCCGGCCTGCTCACCAGCGGTGCCTCCATGGGGCAGGTCACGGCACTGGCCGCCGCCCGCGCGGCCAGGGCGCCCGAGTTCCGGGAGGCCGGCGCGGCCGGCTCCGGCGTCCGGTTCACCGTCTACGGCTCCACGGAGACCCACCACTCCGTCGACAAGGCCGTCGAGCTCCTCGGCATCGGCGGACGGTTCTTCCGCCGCGTTCCCGTCGACTCCGACTTCCGCGTGGACGTCGCGGCGCTGCGGGCCGCCATCCGAGCCGACCGGACCGCCGGGCTGACACCCCTCTGCGTCGTGGGCAACGCGGGGACCGTCAACACCGGAGCCGTGGACCCGCTCGCCGACCTTCTGGCCGTGGCCCGCGAGGAGGGCCTCTGGTACCACGTCGACGGCGCGTTCGGCGCGTTCGCCAGACTCCTGCCCTCCCACCGTCCCCTCCTCGAAGGCCTGACCGAGGCCGACTCCCTCGTCCTCGACCTGCACAAATGGCTCTACATGCCGTTCGACGTCAGCTGCCTGCTCACCCGCCGCGACGGCGACCTGGAAACCGCCTTCCGGTCCGGGGCGGACTACATCAGCAAGACGAAACAAGGGCCGGCGGCCTTCCCGTTGGCGTTCTCCGACCGCGGGGTGGAACAGTCGCGCCGCTTCCGGGCGCTCAAGGTGTGGTTCGCGCTCAAGACGTACGGCATCCGCGCCTTCGCCGACTCGATCGCCGGGAACGTCGCCCAGGTGGCCCACCTGGTCACGCTGGTCGAGGCGGCCGAGGACCTGGAACTCGCCGCCCGCAGCGACCTGAACGTGGCCTGCTTCCGCTACGTATGGCCGGGCGCGACCCCCGAGGCGCTGGACCGCGTCAACCGGGCCGTGCTCGACCGGCTCCAGACGGACGGCACCGCCATGCCCTCGCACACCGTGCTCGGCGGACGGTTCGTCCTGCGGGTGGCGAACAACAACCACCGTTCCACCACCGCCGACTTCGACCACCTGGTCACCGAGGTACGCCGGTGGGGAGCGGTGTACGCCGCCGCCGAGACCGGCCGCTGAGATGAACCGGCCGCCGGCCCGCGAGGATGACGCGGCGACGGGTCCGACCGCCCCCGTGTCATCCTCTTCCCCACACGGGGTCCCAGCCGACAAGCGGAGGATGCGTCCATGACAGCCATGACGGCCGGGCCGTACCGCGCCTACCTGGTCGGCCTGCCGGCGGCCCTGGTGGCGACGGCCCTGTGGGGGTTCACCTTCCTCGGGCCGGCGGCCGTGGCCCCCGTCAACGTCTACTGGCTGGTCGTGGGCCGGTACGCCGTCTTCGGGCTGATGTCCCTGGCCGTGCTGCTCGCCCGGCGCGGCGGGCCTCGTGCCCTCGGCACGCGCCGGCTGCTGACGGCCGTCCATCTGGGCGTGGTGGGCTACATCGGTTTCTACCTGCTGCTGGCGATGTCCGCCAAGCTGGGGGGCGGGGTCCTGGCATCGACGATGACCGGGCTGATCCCGCTGATGGTCACCCTGGTCTCGAACCGGCTGGAGAAGGTGCTCGCCTGGCGCCGGCTCGCGCTGCCCGTCGTGGTGATCTCCGTCGGCCTGCTGCTCGTCAACAGCGCGTCGCCCTCCGGCCGTACCGCCGACGGCCGCGACCTCGCGCTGGGCGCCGTCCTGGGGTTCCTCTCCTCCGCCGCGTGGTCGTACTTCGTCATCGTCAACCGCCGGGCCCTGAGGTCCGACGGCCGGCCGGCCGTCGACGGCACCACGTGGACCGCCTGCATCGGGGTGGGGGCCTGCCTGGGGTCGCTGTTCCTGGTGCCGCTCGCGGTGACCGGCGGCGGGCCGTCGCCGGTGTCGGACGCCGGGACGCTGTGGCCGTTCCTCGCGTGGTGCGTGGCGCTGGCCGTCCTGGGCTCGTGGTGTGCGACCTGGTTCTGGAACCTGGCCTCCGAACGGCTGCCGGCCACGGTGATGGGGCCGGTGATCGGCATGGAGGCGGTCTTCGGCGCCTCCTTCAACCTGCTGTGGGAGGGGCGGACCCCGACCTTCCACGAGTTGTGGGGCGGGCTGCTCGTGGTCGCGGGGGTGCTGCTGGCCTCGTACCTCTTCAACCGCGCCGGAATCACCCCGGACAAGGCCGCGCCGACCGGAGCGGACACCGCCGAGCCCGTCGGCCCGGCGCCGGTCCGATCGGACCGCGCCTGAGCGACGGAGGCGGCGCGAGGCTCGGCGGGGCCGTGAGCCGCAGGACTCTTTTTCTGTGGACAGAGCGGGCACTCTCCGATGGGATGGGCCCGTGTCGGTGGCCGTGTCGAGGGGAGCGTCCATGGAACCGGTGGCAGCGGAACTTCTCATGGCTCTGGCGAGCGGGACCGCCGGAGCCGCGGGGCAGAGCCTGTGGGAACGGCTCCGCGCACTCGTACGAAGAGAGGCCGCGGAGACCGTCGGCGAAGGGGAACTGGCCGCCCTCGACGAGGACACCGCCGACGACGCCCGCGCCCGTGCGCTGGCCGACGCCCTCGCGCTGCGGGCGGAGCAGGATCCCGCCTTCGCGCAGGCGCTGACGCTCTGGCACCAAGAGGCGGAGCGGATCCACGGCGGCGGGGGCCGCGGCGGCGACACGCGTCAGGAGATATCCGGCGGCACCCAGCACAACGTGGTCTTCACCCGGGACGTCCACGGAACGATCAACCTCGGCTGAGAGGCGCGACGGTGAAGCACGGGGAGGGCGACGGCCCCGACCAGAGCATCGTGGGCGGCACCCAGCAGAACGTCGTCTTCGCGCGCGACATCGGGACCGTGGAGATCCACGGGGCGTACGAGATCCACTCCGGCACCGGCACCGGACGCGGTGCTCCGTGGTATCGCCGCTTCGGCCCGGCCGGCCGCCTCGTCATCGGGCTCGTCGGCGTACTGCTCCTCGTCACCCGCCCCGCGCTGCCGGGGTCGCTGCCGGAGCGGACCGGCCTCGGTCCGGTGGCCTTCGGGTCGCTCCTGATCGCGGGCGCGCTCCTGGCCGAGGCCGGCACCCGGGTGAGCCGGGCGGTGGCCCGGCGCCGGCACGCGGCCTGGCGCTCCGAGAGAAACCTCGCTCGCACGGCCGACGCCCTCGCGGAAAGCCTCTCCTTCCGTTACGGCCAGGACGAGCGCCTGGCGAGGATCAACGACCCGCTTCCGCTCGCGGTGACCTGGACGACCGGGCCGGCGGGCACGCCGGCCGCCGAGGGCGGCTCCGGCCACGACGAGCACCGCGAGGACGACCGCGACGGCCCGGGCCGCCGCCCCGGACCCGCCGCCGGCGAGGCGGCCATCGCCGGCCTCTTCACCGCCACCCCCGCCCGGCGTCTCGTCGTCCTCGGCGGCGCCGGAGCCGGCAAGTCCGTTCTCGTCCTGCGCCTCGCGCACGCCCTCCTGCGCGAGCGCGCCCGCGGCTCCCGGGACCCCGTACCCGCCATCGTGTCGCTGGCGTCCTGGGATCCGGGCCACGGCCTGCTGGGCTGGCTGGCCGAGCGGCTGGCGGAGGAGTACCCGGACGCGTTCGCGTCGCTCGCGGGTGCGCCGCCCGCCGATGTGGCCTTCCATCTGCTGCTGACCCGCCGGGTCCTGCCGGTCCTCGACGGGTTCGACGAACTGCCCGAGCCCCGGCGGGCCGACGCCCTCCGGCAGATCACCGCGACGATGGCGGGCCGCCGCCCGTTCGTGCTGACGAGCCGCGAACCGGAGTACCGCGAACACGCGCCGGAGGAAGCGCTGTTCGAGCGTACGGAGATCCGGCTCAGCCCCTTGAGCGACGACGCCGTACGGGCGTACCTCGCGCCGGGCGGGACCCGGAGCAGATGGGCACCCGTACTCGACCGGCTCGGTGACCGGACCGACCCCGTGGACGGCGACGCGCCGGAAGTACGGCGGCTGCGCGACGCGCTCGGCGTACCGCTGATGGTGGGCCTCGCCCGGGTCGCGTACGCGCGCGGGGACTCCGACCCCCGAGAGCTGCTGGAACCGGCGAGGTTCGACAGCAGGCAGGACATCGAACGGCATCTGTACGACGCGTTCCTCGACGTCGTCTACAGCGCCTCGCACGACGTACAGGCCGTGCGCGGCGGATGGGCGCCGGAACGGGCACGCGCGTGGGCGGGGTTCCTCGCCTCCCGGATGAAGGAGACGAACGAGCAGGACCTCGCCTGGTGGCGGCTGGACGAGACGGTGCCGCGCGCCGTGCGGGTGCTCGCGCTGGTCCCGGCGTTCGCCCTGGCCGCCGTGCTCGTCGCGGGGATCGACTTCGGGGTGCCCTGGTGGCACGGCCGGCTCCCGCTGGAAGTCCCGGGCGGCTTCGTCCTGTTGTGCGTGCTGGTGCTCGCCGCCGCGGCCGGACGCCCGCCCACGTGGCATTTCCCGCCGCGGCGTCTGGCCCGGCCCAGCCGTGCCGAGGCCCCCGCCACGGGCCCCCTCGCCCGGTGGCGCAGGGCGCTCCTGATGCTCCTGCCGCTCGGCCTGGCGGCGGGCTGGGCCGCCGCGCTGACCGCCGACGGCCATGCTCCCCGCTGGGCGATGACGCTTCCGACCTCGGTCGTCGCGTGGATGTCCGGGGCGTGGGCCGTCGCCGCCGTCTGGCGCCGGTCCGATCCGACGAGTGCCGACAGTCCGGCCGCGCTGCTGCGCGCCGACCGGCGCGGCGTCCTGGCCCTGGGCTGGTCGGCACCCTTCAAACGAGGGCTGACGGACACTCCGCTGTCGGTGCTGACGCTGCCGGCCGCCATGCTCGCCGCTTGGCAGTGGTTCGGCGGCGTGGACGTCGTCACCGGCCGTGACTGGATCCGCCTGGCCGTCGGGCTGCCGCTGGTGTGGGCCCTGTACGCGTTCGGGGTGTCCGCGTGGGGCGGTTTCACGGTCGCCCGCCTGTATCTCTGGGGGACGGGCAGGCTGCCCCGACGGCTCATGGCCTTCCTGGAGGACGCCCATGCGCGCGGTGTGCTGCGCCAGTCCGGCGGTGTCTACCGCTTCCGGCACATCGAGCTGCGCGACCGGCTGGCCCGGGACACGGACGGCGGCACCACCGCCCGCGCCCGGCCGGGATCGCGTCTCGCCGTGCCACGGCGCGTCGCGGGTGCCCTGCTCCTGGGAACCGCCATGCTGGCGGGCGGCGCCATCGTGTTCGCGGCCCCCACCTCGGCACCGCTGCCGGGCCCGGTCCGTTCCCTGCCCGCCGCGTGCGCGCTCTTCGACCGGGAGGACCTCGACCGGCTGATGGAGACACCCGCGGTCGTCGTCGGCAAGGACGGGCGCACGTGCGGCGCGGGCGAACAGGCGCCGTTCGTCCGTGACATCGGGATCGCCGTCGGCACCTCGCTCCTCACCGGGAAGAACCGCTTCGAGAGAGGCCCGGACACGGCGCACACGGCGTATCTGACCGCGCAACAGGCGGCGAAGAGCTGGGCGCGGTCCGACACCACCTCCGGTTTCCATCGCGCGCTCTCCGGCCTCGGCGACGAGGCGTACGTCTCGGCGGTGCGCAACCCGTACCGGACCACTCCCGAGGTCCGGGAGCCGGACGGGTTCGCGGAGGTCGGCGTGCGCACCGCGAACGTGTTCCTGTACGTCCGGTACGACGAGGAGTTCGCCTCTGCCGAGCGGGCGGCCGAGGCCGCGCGGATCCTGGCCGAAGAGGCCGTTCGCCGCGCCGGGCTCACGGGCGGCGCGTCCCGCACCGAGGGCGCCGAGGCCGCCACGCCCGGCACCACGGGGACACCGGTCAGCCGGCGGTCCCTGGCCGATCTGCCGCCCCCGACGAAGATCCCGGACAGCGGCAACCGGTTCGCGTACTACTCCCGCGGCCCGGCACGGTCGGTGCGGGGAGCGACCTGGAACGGCGACGAACGCTCGTACCTCTGGTACCTCGGGCGGACCCCGGTCGTCTTCCGCGCCCCGAAGCAGCTCGTCTGCACCCGCGCGGACGCCGACGACCCGGTCACGTACGGCTGCCGGGCCGACCCCGATGCGGTGAAAGCCGGGCTCCTTCCCGACCTGCGGCTCGACCTCCGATTCCACTACTGCGGAGCATCGTGCGGCCAGGAGGAAAAGCTCGCGTTCCTGCGCACGGCCCCCGACCATGAGCGGACCTCCTGGACGAAGATCGACGACTCCACGTACATCGCGGCGGGACCCGGTGCCCGGGCGGACCGCTACCGGATCGCGATGAAGCACGCCTGGGCCTGGCGTGACCAGAAGACGAAGGTCCCGTACCTCTATCTGCTCTGGGTCCGTGCCGATGTCCCGCAAGAGGACGCGGCGACGGCCCAGAAGATCGTGAACGACCTGTTCACGCAGGCCGACAGTCTCCGGACGGCCGGCTGAGGCAAGAAGCATGCTCGACAGCATCGCCGCCATGAAGGCGGCACCGGGAACCGAGAACCAGGTCCACCCCGCGACGGGCTGACCGGCACCCGGACTCGTCCAGCGGCGGGAGCGCTCCACCGAGCGCTCCCGCCGTACGGCATTCACGGGCCGGAACGCGTCCGCCTTCGCGTGCCCCCAGGACGCGGCGCGTGGAGGCGTCCTGGCGGCAGGCCCCTCACACAGTGTCCTTTGAGGAGGTACCACCGTTGTTGTTCGCGATGATGCGGTCTTGTTGCGAACCGTGCGGGAATCTGATCGAGGGCCCCACTCACCTCTGCAGATATCGATCAGGGTCGCGCGTACGCCGCCGAAGGTCCGGTACATGGCGAGGAGGCTCCGTGGAACTGGTGAAGCAGGCACTGCCCCAAGTCGAGGCGCATGCCGAGCGGGTCGCCGAGGCCGCCTGCAACCTCGCTGACGACATCAGCCCGGACGGCTGGAGCGCGTCGGTCGCCGAGGACGTTCTCGACACGATCGACGTTCTCGCGGAGGCCTTGTGCGAGGCCGATCCCGGCCTCGCACGGTTCCTCGGCGCGGTGACAGCCGCGACCACCACCGCCCGCCGGCGCCTGGGGCTCCCCGTGGACGGCGATCCGGAACCGGCCTCTTCCGGACGGATACTGGCCTTCCCCCGTGACGGGCGCAGGCCGAAGCAGCGTGCGCTGAGAGACGACTACCGGGCGATCCGTTCAGCCCTCTGAGGGGCGGAGCGGTACGTGCCGGCCGCGGGCGGCGCGCCGGTGCCGGAGCCCGTACGACGCAGGGCGTGTCAGGTCCGTTCGGCACCGGCCCGGCGGACAGCGGGCAGGTACACCACGAGGAGCGTGAAGGCCGCCAGTGCGACGTTGCGGGCAGCGGCGTCCAGACCGTTCCAGTCGGACGACTGCCACATGGCGAACCACTCACCGCCGATCGCGAGGAAGCCCATCCCGAAGAGCAGCAGCACCATCACCAGACCCACCGTGCTCGCCGCGCGGGCACGGTCGTACGCGTCGCGGCGCAGCCCCGTGATCCAGAACCAGGTGGCGGCGAGGAGGACCAGCGCGGCCAGCGCCTCCCAGACGATGACGGCGACGTAGGCGGCGTTCTGCAGGGCACGGGATTCGACCGCCCGCCACATCAGGTCAGGATCCTTGAAGGTGGTGTCCATGCTCAGAACATGCTGGACGAACTGCTGATTGGTCCCGAAGTCCGTGATGTTCCCGAAGGCGACCAGGGCCATGTACAGCGCGACGGTCGCCGTCAGCACGGTCGCCGCGACGGGCGGCGCACCGAGCCGGAGGAGCCGGTTCCGCTGGGTGAAGGCCGGGGCCGTTCCCGAAGGGGCGCCGGAGTCGGGTCCGGTCGGCCGGTGGGCCTGTGCCATGGATGTGTCCTCCCTCGTCATCCCGAGGGCGCTTGGACCCCGGGTCATGCCTTCCCCTCCCCACTTCCGCGGCCTTCCAGCCTCCCTGCCGCGCGCCGGCCCCTCCACGGGGCGCTGTCGGTTCCCCTGTGGCTCATCCGACGGCGGCCGGATATACCCGAACTGCGGACGCACCGCCCGGCGGATCGCCCGCGCCGACGCCGGCCGCGCACGACAGAGGCCACCCGCAAGAAATCGCGGGTGGCCTCTCGGCTGGTGCCGTGGCGGGACCGGCCCCGCGGCATCCCGCCGTGGGAAGCGTTCTACGCCCGCTCCCGAGGTGCGGGAGTCGGAGCCGCGCCGTCGGGAGGCGCCCTGCTGGGAATCCCCGGTGTCACCGGCACGGACTCCCGCACCGTGAGGGCACGGGGCCCGCTCCCCGGTCTCTACCGTCAGTTCGGGGTGTGGATGCGGGTGGCGGCCTCGATGACGAACCAGCCGCCGTACTGCTGAGCGCCGTGCGGGAGCGTCATCAACCGTGCCCCTCCGCCTCTTTGGGCCGACGGAACTCGCGGACGACCTCGATCGTGCCGACGCTGTACCGGTTGAACTCGGCCGACTCCTCGGCCGGACGGCTTCCATCCCGCCCGGGCCGAACCGGAACGCCTCGGCCACGCCGGCCGGCGGCAGCCTCGGGGTCCCCATGGGCGTGGCGGGCCTCATGGTCACGGTCTTGCCGAGTCGTCCGCGCGTCACGATCGCCTGCCGACCGGATCCGCCCTGGAGGGCGAATCCGGTCGGCGGGATCACGCCGTCACACAGGTCCTAGAAGAGGAGCTTCCAGCCGTCGAGGTAGCCCGTGTCGGAGCGGTACGCGTCCCGGACCCGGAGCCGCCAGGTTCCGTTGGCAACCTGGCTGGAGGCGTCCACCGTGTAGGTCTCGAGTACGTCGTCGGCCGAGTCGGACCCGCTGATGTTCTTCAGCGGGTACACCGTGCCGTCGGGGGCGACCAGGTCGATGGCCAGGTCACCACGGTAGGTGTGCTTGATGTCCACGGCCACCTTGAGGTCGCTCGGCGCCTGGCCCTGGAGTCCGGTGACGTCGATGTCCGAGAAGACCGCGGCACCCCCGTCCGGGATCGGGACGTCGGTGGTGTTCTCGAAGACGTTCCTGATGCTCCAGGTGAAGCTCGCCGTCCTGAGGCCGTGCATCGAGCCTCGTACGGTGATGGTGACGTCGCTGGTGCCGCGCTTGGTCGGGGTGCCGGTGATGAGGCCGGTGACGTGGTCGATCTTCAGGCCTTCGGGGAGGCCGGTGGCGAAGTAGGTGAGAACACCGGGGTTGAAGCCGGTCGCCTGGATCTGGAGACTGGTGGCGGCGTCGACCGCGCTGTACTGGTCAGCGGGGGCGGTCAGCATGATGCCGTCGACGACGCGAGGGCCGACGTTGATGGCGGCCCAGGCGTTGGCGGTGTTGACGTAGGTGTCGCTGCCCAGCCCGTACAGGTCGGCGGCGGCCTGGAGGGTGGCGGTGCGGGCGCCGGCGTAGTCGGTGGACGAGGTCATGTAGGTGGTGAGGGCCTTGTACCAGATCTTGGCGGCGGCGTCCCGGCCGATCGCGGTGACCGGCAGGCCGTCGGAGGTCGGGGAGTCGTAGTCCACGCCGTTGACGGTCTTGGCACCGCTGCCCTCGGAGGCCAGGTAGAACCAGTGGTTGGCCGGGCCCGAGGAGTAGTGGACGTCGAGGGAGCCGAGAGTGGAGGACCAGGCGTCGGCGGACCGTCCGTCCTTGGAGGGCTTGTCCATGTAGCGCAGCGGGGTGCCGTTGCCGCGGATGTCGATCTTCTCGCCGACGAGGTAGTCGCCGGCGTCGGAGGCGTTGTCGGCGTGGAACTCCACGGCGGCGGCCATGATGTCGGAGGTGGCCTCGTTGAGGCCGCCGGACTCGCCGCGGTAGATCAGGCCCGCGGTGTTGGAGGTGACGCCGTGGGTCATCTCGTGGGCGCCGACGTCGATGGAGGTGAGCGGCTTGGCGTTGCCGGCGCCGTCACCGTAGGTCATGCAGAAGCAGGAGTCCTGCCAGAACGCGTTGACGTAGTTGTTGCCGTAGTGCACGCGGGAGTAGGCGCCGACACCGTCGTTCTTGATGCCGTTGCGGCCGTGGACGTCCTTGTAATAGTCCCAGGTGAGCTGGGCACCGTAGGCGGCGTCCACGGCGGCGGTCTGCCGGTCGCCGGTGGTGCCGTCGCCCCAGGTGTCGTCCGGGTCGGTGAACAGCGTGCCGGTGCCGGAGCTGCCGCCCTTGAGGTCGTACGTCTTGTGGCCGCCGCGGGTGGCGTCGGTCATCGAGTAGCCGCCGTCGGTCGGTGTGGTGCCGATGGTGACCTGGCCGGAGTACTCGCTGTTGCCGATGCCGGTCTCGATGCCCTGGTATTCGAACAGCTTCTTGCCGGTCTGGGCATCGGTGATGACGTGCAGCTCGGAGGGGGTGCCGTCGGCCTGGGTGCCGCCGATCACCGTCTCCCAGGCCAGGGTCGGGGCGCCGGTCGCGGCCCAGACGATCTTGCGGGCGGTGCCGGCCGTCGCCTTGGCGACGCCCTTGGCCTTGGCGCGGCCCAGCGCGAAGGCCTTCGCGGAGCCGGCGCTCCGGGCGGCGGCGGTGGAGGCGACGGTGATGGGCGCGTCGGTGGCCTTGGTGGCGCCCTTGGTGGAGCCGTTCGCGGCGGTGTGGACGACCAGGTCGCCGCCGAGGACCGGCAGTCCGGCGAAGGTGCGCTCGTAGCGGGTGTGCAGGGTGCCGTCCGCGTCCTTCAGGACGGACTTGACGATCAGTTCCTCCTGCGAGCTCAGGTGCAGCGACCTGGCGGTCGCCGCCTTGGACGCGTTCGCCGCGGCCAGCAACTCGCCGCGCTGCGACGGCGACAACCGCACCGACAGCGCGCCGGCACGGGCCTTGGCCTGGGTCCGGGCCGTGCTCTGGCCCGCGACGTCGGCGGTGGCGACACCGGAGGGCAGCACGGCCGCGATCATCGCGGCGCCGGCTACCAACGCGCTCGCGGCGACGGCCTTGCGGGGTGATCTGGTCACGCAGAACTCCTTTTGCGACGGCCGGATATGTGCGGCCGGGATCAGCCGGGCCGGCGGGGATGGTGCCGCCCGGTAGAGCTGGAGGTGCGAGTGGGACGCATGGCGTCCGAATTGATCACCGCATCCTGTGGTGCGCGTGCCTTCGTGGGGGGCTGCTGCGGCTAATGGTTGAAAGGGTGCCAGCTGCGACACGATGTGTCATGTACGCGTTAGAGATTTTCCGAAATCCGCCATCGGGCGCTCCGTGGAGTTCGGTGGATCGAGCCCGGCAGCGGTCGTCAGTGACGGACCGTCCAGGACTGTCGGTCCTCGAGAGTCGCGGCGACCTCCGGGTCCCGCACGGCGTCCGTGTGGTCGGTGACGACGACGGTGAGGCGGTGGACGCGGACGTCCCGCGAGTCCAGGTGGAGCGCGGCGACGGGCACGGCGGTCCGGCCCGCCTGAGCACCCAGCGGCTTGCCGTCCAGGTACCACCGGATATCGGGCTGCCGCTCGTCCACCAGCCGCGGCACCGCGACGCGCGCCGTGTCGAACCGGCGCAGGGTGCGGTCGGTGCGAGTGACGGGGGTCGCGAGGGAGGCGTGGCGGTAGAAGCCGGCAATCATCGCTTCGCGGCCGGGGAGGCTGAAGGGCTTGCCGAGCACCCGCATGATCGAGGCGTCGGTCGGCCGGGCGAGGCCCGCCACGTAGTAGCCGCCGCCCTCGTACGCGCCGACCGTGCCGCCGTCCGGAGAGGTCTCACCGAGCCAGCGGTACCACTTGGTCCGCCGGGCGGCCATGGCGTCGGCGTTCAGGGTGGAGATGTTGGATTCACCCGGCTCCTCGCCGGTGTACTGCTCGTAGCCGGGGAAGCCGGGGTAGAAGTACTCGTCGGCGAGCTTGCCGAGCGAGTGGCCGGTCTCGTGGATGGCGACCTGGCCGGATGCGTCGTTGCGGGCGGAGGCGGTGGAGACGCCCTCGTAACCGAGCGTCCCGCTGGGCGTGTTGTATCCGGCTCCGCCGTACTTGGTGCTGTTGGCGAGGACGATGACGAGATCCGCCTCGGGGGCCTTGGCGACGTACGAGTCGACCTTCGGCTCGTCGACGCAGAGCAGCCGCTCGATGTCCTCGCACCAGAAGTACGAGCCGAGCGCGGTGTCCATGACGATGTCGGGGCCGGGGTCACCGGAAACGCCCGAGTCGTGCGAGACGGCGTCGACGGTCCAGACGTTGAAGAGGTTCTGGTAGGCGGTGTACGGCTCGACGGCCGTCACCTCGGCCCACTTCCGCCGGGCGTCGAGGTGGAACTGCGCCTGTTCCGAGGCGGTGTAGCCGTCACCGACGATGACCACGTCGAGACGGTCGGCAGTGGGGCCGTTGTCGATGATCTGGGCGACCTCGCCGTCGGCCCGGGTCTCGGCCTCGGAGAGCGGGGTGGAGGTACGGACTTCGGGGCCGCCCCGGGCGGACGGTACCCAGGTGTAGCCGGATCCGGCCTCGTGGTGGCCGCGCTCCCCGCTCGCGGCGGATTCATGGCCGGGTATCTCGACCTTGACCCGCCGGGTCGCCTCCGGGCCGGGGCCCGCAGAGGCGGAGCCGGGGGCGACTGCGAGGGCGGACATGACGGCGGCGGCCACCGTGACCGCCGCCATGGACCTGCGTATGGACGGGCGCAACAGTCTCTCCCCGGGGCATGTGACTTAAGTATGAGTATCAACGCGCTTAACAAGACGCTTAACTTAGGACCCTCGGCCAGTGCCGCACAATGCCCTTGCGGACGGGAAACGGCAGGAAGAGGACCACACCATGGACGAATCGGCTGTCATCGGGCAGCGTGTGCAGCGCCTGCGTACGGAACGAGGCCTGACGCAACGGCAACTGGCTGATCCCGCGTACACGGCCTCGTACATCTCCACACTGGAGTCCGGCAAGGTCCGCCCCTCCGAGACCGCTCTGCGTTTCCTGGCCGAACGGCTCGGCACGACGTACGAAGAGCTGACCACCGGCCGGCCCGCCCGTCTCGCCACCGAATTGCGCCTGGCCCTGACCGACGCCCGCCGTCTGCTCGCCACCGGCACCCTCGGCGAGGCGGCCGCTCGTTTCCGGGAACTACTCGCCGAGGCCGACGAACTCGACTTGACGTCCGAGCGGGTCGAAGCACTCACCGGGCTCGGCGAGTGCGCCCTGGAGAGCGGTGAACTGACCGCCGCCCGTGAGCACTTCGAGGAGGCGGAACGCACCCTCGCCGCAGCCGGTGAGCCACTCCCCCGCCGGGTCCGGGCCCTGCGCGGCCGGGCCGTCACACACCTTCTCGCCGGTGAGCTGCGGTACGCCTGTTACGTCCTGGAGACCGCCATCGACGAGCTGAACGCCCAGGGCCTGCACGATCCGGATGCCCTTGTGCTGCTGTACGCCTCCTCCATCGGCCCGTACATGGACATGGGAGCCCACGCCCGCGCCGCCCAGGCCGCCGAACTCGCCCTGGCACTGGCCCCGCGGGTGTCCGACCCGGCCCTCGTCGCCGGCATGCATCGCAGCGTGGCGCGCACTCTGCTCGCCGAGGGGAGGATCGCCGAGGCCGACGCCTCACTCGCCAAGGCTCAGGACCTCTACCAGCACCTGCAGACCCGTACCGAGTTGGCCCACTGCCACTGGATGCGCGGCTACGTGCATGCCCAGAACAGCGACCTGGAAGGCGCCGAGCGCGAGCTGCGGACCGCCCGCGAGATGCTCGCCGCCCGCAGTGCCGCCCTCTACACCGCGCAGGTCGAGGTCGAACTGGCCGATGTGCTGCGCCGTCAGGGAAGGCGCGAGGAGGCGGTGGACCTGCTGTCCCGGCTGCTGGAGTTCGGGACGGACCTCGGTGACGGACGTGGCGCCGTCCATGCCGCGGGTGCCCACCGGCTGCTGGGGCTGATCGCCGAGGGGGACGGCGCGAACGAACGCGCCGAGGAGCACTACGTCATGGCCCTCGCCCTCCTGGAGCGCACCGGGGCGGCGGGCGATCTGGCCGATCTGTGCCGGCTGCTGGGCGATCTGCTGCGGCGTACGGGCCGTACGGAGGCCGCGCTCGACGCGTACCGCACCGGCCTCGGTCACCGGGCGGCACCGGGCACCACCACACTGGGCCCGGCGCCCACGCCACCGCCGTTCCGCGACTCCTGGTGACGTCCTGCGGCTCCGGCTCAGCCGAGTCGCAGTCTACGTATCGCGTCGCCCTCTCCGTGTGGCAGAAGGCGCGTCAGGTCCGTTCGGCACCTGGCCGGCGAACGCCGGGCAGATGCGCCACGAGGAGCGTGAAGGCCGCGAGCGCGACGTTGCGGGCAGCGGCGTCCAGACCGTTCCAGTCGGACGACTGCCACGCGCCGCCCCGGCGACGGAACCGCCAGAGGATGAACCCGGCCCCGGCTCCCGGCCTCAGGGGGCCGGGCACGTAGGGCAGTCGGCCCTTCAGGAACCCGACGAGCCCGGACCGGCCAGGGTCCGGCGGCAGCACTCCGGGCGCGGGCAGGACGGCGAACCGCCAGGTCGGAGTCGTTCTCGGAGGCGTTCCCCGTCCGCGGCCACCCTCCGGACGGTCCATTCGGAGCAAGTCGCGCCGTACCGGAGTGGCCGGTCCCGTGCCGGGACAGGAAGAAGAAGGCCATGGACGTGCCGTCGCAGCGGCGACGCGTCCCGCCCGCACCCGAGCGAGATGGTCCGACAGATGCCGACGCCCACCACGACCGAGCCGTCCCGGAAGCCGGGTCTCCGGCGGGACATCGGCCTGATCGGGCTGATCTGGACCTCCGTGGGGTCCATCATCGGCTCCGGCTGGCTGTTCGGCGCGCTCTTCGCCGCGCAGGCGGCCGGCACGGCGGCCCTCGTCTCCTGGGGGATCGGGGCCCTCGCGATCACCGTTCTGGCGTTCGTCCACGCGGAGCTGGGGGCCATGTACCCGGTCGCGGGCGGCACCGCGCGCTTCCCGCACTACGCCTTCGGCAGCGCCGCCGGGGCCTCCTTCGGCTGGTTCTCCTGGCTCCAGGCGGTCTCCACGGCACCGATCGAGGTCATGGCCTCGCTGAACTACCTCAGCGTCCACTCCGACTGGGTACAGACGGAGAAGAACCATCTGACCCCCGCCGGATACGCGCTCGCCGTCGCCTTCATGGCCTTCTTCGTCCTGGTGAACTTCTTCGGCATCCGCTGGCTCGCCCATACGAACAGCGCCGCCACCTGGTGGAAGATCGCCGTCCCCGTACTCACCATCGCCGTCCTGGCGGCGACCACCTTCCACGGCGACAACTTCGGCCACCTGGGATTCAGCCCGTTCGGCGTCCAGGGTGTGCTCTCCGCCGTCAGCACCAGCGGGATCATCTTCGCGCTCCTCGGTTTCGAACAGGCGGACCAGTTGGCGGGCGAGAGCCGCAATCCGGCGCGGGACATCCCGTACGCGGTGATCGGCTCGATCCTCATCGGTGCGCTCCTCTATCTGGCGCTCCAGGTCGTCTTCATCGGTGCCCTGCCGGCCGGCTCCTTCGCCCACGGCTGGGCCAACCTCACCTTCGCCGACAAGGCGGGCCCCTTCGCCGGACTCGCCCTGTCCGCCGGGCTCGGCTGGCTCGCCACGCTGATCTACATCGACGCGGTCGTCTCGCCGACCGGCACCGGCCTGATCTACACCACCGCCGCCTCCCGCGTGTCGTACGGTCTCTCCCGCAATGGCTACGTTCCCGTGGTCTTCGAACGGACGACGGCGCGCGGGGTTCCCTGGTTCAGCCTGCTCTTCGCCTTCGCCGTCGGGCTCCTCATCTTCCTGCCGTTCCCCACCTGGCAGAAGCTGGTCGGATTCGTCACCTCGTCGAGCGTGCTCATGTACGCGGGCGCGCCACTCGCCCTCGGGTGCCTGCGCAAGCAGGACCCGGACCGCCACCGCCCGTACCGGCTCCCCGGCGGCCTGTTCTGGTCTCCCGTCGCCTTCATCGTTTCCAACCTGATCATCTACTGGGTCGGCTGGGACACACTGTGGCGCCTCGGGCTCGCGATCGTCCTCGGGTATCTGCTGCTGGGCGGCTCGGCGCTGCTCCGGCTCAACCCGCGGACCCCGCACCTGGACTGGCGGTCCGCGCAGTGGCTGCCCGTGTATCTGCTGGGGCTGGGGGTCATCTCCTGGCAGGGCGGCTATTGCAGCACCGGGCCGGTCTCGACGGTGTCCTGCGGTGCGACCGGCGCCATCCCGCTGTGGTGGGACATGGCGATCATCGCCGTGTTCAGCCTGCTCATCTACTTCTGGGCGCGGTCCGTCCGGCTCCCGGACGCGGCGGCCCAGGCGTACATCGACCCGGTCGGCGTACCGGACGGCCCCTGACGACCGGGCGGCCCCGCCGCCTCGGCCTGTCCACCCCGGCCTGTCCGCGGGGACTCCCGCGCCGAACCGGCCTACAGTCAGTCCCTGTGTCCCTGGGAATGATATGCGCGCTCGCCTCCGCGGTCTGCTTCGGCACCGCCTCCGTCCTCCAAGCCGTCGCGACCCGCGCCGCGGAGCCGGCGGCCGGCTCCGGCGGCGACGCCGGTACGGGCTCCGCCGTCGACCCCGGACTGCTGCTGCGCGCCCTGGCGCAGTGGCGCTTCCTGGCCGGACTCGCCCTCGACGGCCTCGGGTTCCTCCTTCAGGTCGTCGCCCTGCGGTCCATCCCTCTCTACGCGGTGGGCGCGGCGCTCGCCGCCAGTCTCGCGGTCACCGCCCTGGTCGCCGTCCGGCTCCTCGGGACCCGGCTGAGCGCCGCCGAGTGGTCCGCGGTGGGCACGGTCTGCGCGGGGCTGATGATGATCGCCCTCGCCTCCGGACCGGAGGGGCACGACGCCGGGCCGCCCGCCCTGCGCTGGTCCCTGCTGGTGACCGCGGCGGCCGCGCTCCTCGTCGGCGTGCTCGCCGGCCGGCTGCCGGGGCGCCCGCGCGCGCTGGTGCTGGGGCTCGGCGCGGGCGTGGGCTTCGGCGTGGTCGAGGTGTCGGTACGGCTGATCGACTCCGTCGCGATTCCCCGGGTCCTCGGCAACCCGGCCCTGTACGCCCTGGCGTTCGGCGCGGTGACCGGGTTCCTCCTGCTCACCTCGGCGTTCCATCGCGGCTCGGTCACGGTGGCGACGGCGGGCATGGTGCTGGGCGAGACGGCGGGCCCGGCGCTGGTGGGCATCGTCTGGCTGGGCGACCGGCCCCGCGAGGGTCTGCAGTGGCTGGCGGCCGTCGGCTTCCTGGCGGCGGTGGCGGGAGCGCTGGTGCTGACCCGGTTCGGCGAGGCGCCGGCGCCGGTTCCCGAACCGGGCGCGAACGAGCCGTCGCGGCACGGGTAGCGCACAGGCCGTACCCGCGGTACGTGGTACGGCGCGGCCGCGGGCGACGTATCGCGTCAATCACGGCGAACGAGCCGGAGGCGTGCGGCAATCGGTACATGCGTCCTTCCTCCCCTCCGGCCGTCACCCGCCGGGCCGGCCGCCTGGCCGCCGCCGTCCGTCGCTGGTCCGCCCGCGCCTGGGGCTACGTGCGCGCCGCGCCGGGCACGTACCTCTGGCTGGCGGCGCTCTTCGTCACCACCGTCCTCGTCCGCAGGATGTCACCGGAGTTCGAGGCCGAGTTCCTCCGGCAGCGCTCGACCAACATCCACCAGCTGTCGACGGATCCGGTGCGGGTGCTGATCTCCAGCGCCTTCTGGATCGACGGCGGGAGCTGGCCGTCCTACGCGGTCCTGTACACCGTCTTCCACGCGCAGGCCGAGCGCTGGCTGGGCACCCCGCGCTGGCTGACGGTCGCCGCCGCCGCCCATGTACTGGCCACGTTCGCCAGTGAGGGGGTCCTGCTGTGGGCGATCCGCCACGGCCTCGCGCCGCAGTCCGCCGTGGACACCCTCGACGTCGGGGTGAGCTACGCGCTCGCCGGGGTCGTCGCCGTGCTGACCTACCGCATCGCGGCGCCCTGGCGATACGGGTACGTGGTGGCGGTCCTGGTCTTCTACGGCATCCCCGTCGTCACCGGCCGCACCTTCACCGATCTCGGCCACTTCGCCTCGGTCCTCATCGGTCTGGCCTGCTTCCCCCTCACCCGGCACCGGGGCCCGGCCTGGAACCCGGTGGACACGTTCGAACGGGCACGCGAGCAGGTGCGCCACCGGCGGGCCGGGTAGACGGGACCAGGGCCACGGGGTGACGCGTGCTCACAGGCCGGAGCCGCCGGTGGCGTCGATCACCTTGCCGGTGACCCAGCGCGCGTCGTCCGAGGCGAGGAATGCCACGACGTCGGCCACGTCCTCCGGCCGGCCGACGCGGCCCAGCGCGGCCACGGAGGCCGCGTGGGCTTCGGCTTCCGGGTTGCCGCGCAGCCAGCCCGCGTTGACGTCGGTGTCGATGATCCCGGGCGCGACCGAGTTCGCCGTGATGCCCCGGGCGCCCAGCTCCTTGGCGAGGTTGCGGGTGAAGTTGTCCAACGCGCTCTTGGTGGCGGCACAGGCGATGATCTCGGGCATGGCGAGGTGGGCCGCACCGCTCGAGATGTTGATGATCCGGCCGGCATCGCGCAGTCTGGTCATCGAAGGCCGACCACAGGGCTGCGGCGTCCCCGTGGGCACCCAGGGGCGCATGGAGGGCGAAGGCCCGGCCGCCGTCCTTTCGGATGCGCTCCACGGTGTCGTGCGCCGCGGCCTCGTCACGGCCGTAGGTCAGTGCGACGACAGCGCCGTCCTGGGCGAGCCGCTGTGCGATGGCGCGCCCGATGCCCCTGCTGCCTCCGGTGACGAGCGCGATCTTTCCTTCAAGTCGCCGCATATTCATGGTGGTTGGCCGCCTTTCATTTGTTGAGCGATCAACCAAGAAAGAAGCCAGCACGGATTCTTGGTCGAGCACTCTAAAATGTGGCGCATGGCTGAGACACCCAAGCGCGGCCGCCCGCGCACCTTCGACCGCGCGGCGGCGCTGACCACGGCGACGCGCCTGTTCTGGGAGCGAGGCTACGAAGGCGTCTCCATCGGCGAGCTGACCGAGGCGATGGGGATCCGCTCAGGAAGCCTGTACGCGGCCTTCGGGGACAAGAGGTCCCTGTTCGAGGAAGTGGTCGACGCCTACGGCCGTTCGCCTGTCGGCGCCTTCGTGGAGGTGGCGCTCCAGGAGGAGTCCACCGCGTACGGGGCGTTCGCGCGCATCCTTCGAGAGGCGGCGGCCATCTACCCGGACCCCGCGCACCCGGCCGGCTGCCTGGCCATCAGCGCGGCGACCAACGTCACTCCCCAGGACGCGGAGGTGCGGGCCTTCCTCCGCGATCGGCGCAACAAGAACGTGGACGGGTTCGAGGCCCGGCTGCGCGAGGCACAGCGGGCGGGGGAACTGCCCACCGAGGTCAGCCCTCGGGCGTTGGCCGACTACTTCGCCATCGCCCTCCAGGGACTCTCGCAACGAGCCCAGGACGGCGCCACCGCCCCCCAACTGACCGCGGCGGCCGAACTGGCCCTGGCCGCCTGGCCGACAGCGCGAGGTTGACCGGTCCACCCACCCCGGCCGGCAAGATCACGATCTACAGCTGGAGCACGAGGCCGCGTATCGGACGTGGATCACGCAGGTCAGTGACGACTGCCCCTGGGCGGAGCCGGGGACCATCGACCTGACGCCGGCTCGATGAGGCAGCGGCGCCCCGCGTCAACGGCTCTTCGCGGGTGCCTCGTTCGAGGCCGTGACCGCATCCGGCGCGGTGGAGCGCTGCGACGGCACGGAGCCTTCCGCCGGCTTGGACCTCGTCAACCACAGGCCGGCGAGTCCCAGCCGCCACCACACGTTCGCGTAACCGGTGTCGGCGTGCACCATGCCGAGCGCCAGCAGTCCCGGACCGGCCAGGGCCAGGCCGGTGGTGATCACGACGCGGAAGCCGTACCGGGCGGCGAGCCGGCCCGCGTACGGGCTGACGATCACCATGGCGAGGGACACCGGCAGCGTCTGCAGGCCGGCGCGCAGAATCGAGCTGCCCTGGACGTACACGAAGAACTGGGAGAAGAAGAACGACGAGCCCATGAGCGCGAACCCCACCACGACCATGGCGGTGTTGGACACGGTGAACAGGCGCTGCCGGAACAGTCGCAGCAGCAGCATCGGAGCGGGACGGCGTGCCTCGACGGCGACGAAGGCTGCGAGGAGGATCACCGCGGCGGTGAAGCTGCCCAGGATCACCGGTGAGGTCCAGCCGCGGGCACCACCCTCGATCAGCCCATAGGTCAGCGCCCCCACCGCCAGGACGGACAGCACGGTGCCGGGGATGTCGATCGCGGGGGCGCTCGGATTGCGGGACTCGCCGAGATGACGCAGGCCGACCAGCAGCAGGACCACGCCGATGGGCAGGTTGACCAGGAAGATGGCGGGCCAGCCGAAGGCCTCTGTCAGCACGCCGCCGGCCACGGGGCCCGCGGCCAGGCCGATTCCGCTGATTCCGGCCCAGAGCCCGATGGCCTTGACGCGTTCTTGCGGTACGGGATAGGCGGCGGCGAGCAGGGCGAGCGAGGCGGGGCTCAGCGCCGCGGCCCCGATGCCCTGGAGCCTCGCCGGCGACCTGCGTGCGTACGCGGCCCAAGTGGCCCGCGAGATCACCGGACCCGACGGTCCGGCGGTGCTGCACCTGGCAGTCGCCCTGTCGGGCAGCGGCCGGCCGGGCCCGCAGGCCGGCGCCGCGCTCCGCGCCGAACGCACCCGGCAACTGCGGTCCATGCTCGATCGCGCCCGCGACCGCGGCGAGCCCGCCCCCGACGCGTTCGACGTGCTGGACCACGTCCTGGCCCCGATGTACATCCGCGTCCTGTTCGGCATGGCCCCGCTCACTCCCGACTACGTCGACGGGCTGGTCGACCGACTGCTGTGACCTCGGCCCGGTTCCCGTGAGCAGCCCGCCCTCCACACCCTCGCCGCAGGCATCGACCGAGACCGCGACGCGGCGGACAAGGCGCCGCGGCTGATCGGCACGTACGACCGCCCGATCGCGGCGACCGCCCACCGCACCGCCCCGCCCCGCCCCGCCCCGCCCCGCCTCGCCTCGCCTCGCCTCGCCTCGCCAGGGCGCCATCGCCCTCGCTATTCGGCCACACCACGGTCTCGCCCACCGACCCGGTCGGGCCGGCCCGTCGAGCCGACCGGTCGGGCCGACGGTGCCGCCGACAGGCGCGTTCGCGGGACGCGGTCACGGACCGGCCGCCATCGGCGGCGATCCGCATCCCGGCCATGGAAAACACGATCCCCAACGGGCGTATTAGGCTACGTAATCCGTGGTGGAACCATCGAAGTGCCGGGATCCGGTGCGGGGTTCCTTCCGTGCCGAACTCCCTGGGGAACACCGCACCATGACTGTCTGGGCAGCTCCCGCCCCCGACCAGGCGGGAGCGCACTTACCAGATGAACGGTTCACCGCAGCCGTACGAATCCGCCGACAGGCGCTCCTGCGTTACGTCCTGAGCCTGCTGCCGGGCGATCCGCAGCGCGCGGAGGACGTGGTGCAGGAGACCCTGCTGCGGGCCTGGCTGGCCGCGCGCGACGACTCCGGCCGGGGCACCGGCCGTCCTGCGCCGAGCGCCGCCGGGGGCGGGGAGGGGGAAGGGACCGAGGGCGGTCCCGGAGCCAGGGCCGGAGCGGCCCGTACGGATCCTCAGGAGCCCTCCACCGCCTGGCTGTTCACCGTGGCGCGCAACCTCGTCATCGACTGGAGCCGTCGCGACGGCGTCCGCCCCGTCCTGCTCGCCTCCCCCGCGCCCGACCGGGCCGCGCCGGCCGACGACCCCGCCCGGGTCGACGACCGCGCGGAGGTCGTGGCGCTGCTCAGCCCACTGTCCCGTCGTCACCGTGAGGTTCTGGTGTACACGTATCTGCTCGGGTCCTCCGGACCCGACACCGCCCGGGCGCTGGTGATCCCGCCCGGCACCGTCAAGTCCCGTCTGCACCACGCGCTGCGCGAGGCCCGGAACGCCGCCGCCCGCAACGACCGGGACTGCGCGTGACAGGCCGGGACGCGGGCACGGCCCCGCTCGCCGCGCTGCCGATGCCGGACCGCACCTCGTGGTTCATCCTGGTCGGCCTGCTCGTCGCCGTCGTGGCGCTGCTGTGGTGGTGCGGGCGGGTGGTGCGCCGCCTGGGCGGGCCGCGGCGCGCGCTGCGCCGGGCACGCTGGGAGGCACGGATGACCGGCCGCGAGGTAGCCAGGCCGTGGCGGGTGAGGCGGCGTGACCGGCGCCGGGCGAGGACGCTGGCGGCGTTCCTGGCCGCGCCGGACGCCCGGGACACCGCGGTGGACGCGCTGGACCGCGCCGAACGCGACGCCGCCGGGCCGTGCCGGGCGGTCGCGGCGTCCCTCGCCCCGGCCCGCGACCGGGTGCACGTCCTGCTCGCCGGGCGGGACGTCCCGGCGCCGCGGGCGCCGTGGAGCGCCACCGGGGCCAAGGAGCCGTGGACGTGGGCCGCGCCGCTGGGCAAGGACGGCTCCGTCGCCGACGGGCTCCTGGAAGCGGAGGCCGGCCAGCGGCTGCCGCTGGTCCTGGGAGTGGACCGGCACGGGACCGGAGGCGTGGTCGTGGCCGACTGGCACGCCGGTCCGCCCGTGATCGCCGTCGAGGGCGACGGCCCGGCCGCCCGCAGCGTGCTCCAGGCGCTCACGGCGCAGCTGGGCGCGCTGCCGGAGGGGCCGCCGCTCCTGGTGGCCGGCGGCGTGCACGCCCGTTTCGCCGGGCACCCGCTGCCGGAGCTGCTGGACGGGCTGGAGGCGGCGGACGGCGACGCCGAACCGCCGGTCCTCGTCTGCTGGGCGCCGGACACCGCCGTCGCGGCGCGGCTGTGCGCGCTGGCCGAACGGGGCGCGGTGCGCGTGCTCGTGGGCGGTACGGCCCTGCCGGGGCACACGTGGGCGCTGCACGCGGAACCGGACGGCCGGCTCCTCTCCCCGGAACTGGGCGCCGACGTCGAGGCGGCGGGCCTGAGCCGCGCCGTCGCCCGCGCCTTGCGCACCACCGCCCGCGACGGCCACCGGACCCCGCCGCCCCGGCCCCCGGCCGACCGGCCGGCCCCGGCCCGTACCGCGGCCGTCCCGGATACGGACGCGCTCCCGGCACCGGACGATGCCACGGCGCAGGACACGGCCATGCTTCAAGCCGCCCGGGACGACACCGCCATTCCGGACGCGACCACGCCTCCGGCACGGGCCCGCACCACCGCCCCGGACACGGCCGCGCTCCCGGCGCCCCGCGACGGGGCCGCCCCGGTGCCATCCGGTACACCGGACCGCGACCGGACCCCGCCGATTCCGTCCGAACTCGCGGAGCCCGCACCGGCCTCCGGTCGTGTGCCGGAGCCCGTCGTCGGCGAACCCGTGCCCGGGGTATCGGCGGCGCACGGGGGGTCGGCGGCCGACCTCATGGAGCCCGAACCGGCACCGCACCCGCCCGCGCCGGACACCGCTGACACGGCTGACACCGCTGACGCCGCTGACGCCGCCAAAGCCACCAGCGGCGCCGGCGCCGGCAAGGCGACCGGCATCACCGCGCCCGCCAGCCCCATCAGCCCCACCAGCAAAGCGACCACCCCCACCCCCGCCGACTTCGACGACTTCGCCGAGCCCGCCCCCGACCCCTCCCCCACCCCCGCCGACCGCCGCGCCCGCGGCGTCTCCGCGCAGCCCGAACGGAACGAGCGACACCCGTGAGACTCTTCCTCAGCATCAGTCAGCCGGGCACCGCCCCGGATGCTCCCGGCCGCGACGTGCTGGTCGACGCGGCCCCCGGCACGTCCGCCGGGACGCTGGCCGGGCGGCTGGACCGGTCCGCGCGTCCGGAGCCGCCCGCGCTGTTCGTCGGCGACCGCGAGGTGGACCCCGCGCTGCCCCTGTCGGCGGCCGGGGTACGGGACGGCGTACGCCTCGGACTCGGCGGCCCGGCCCCGGCCGAGCCGGACCGGTACGGGCCCGCCCGCGGCAGCCTTGAGCCGCCGTCACGGACCCCGGACGGCGAGCGTCTGCCCCGCGGCGCCGGGGTCGAGCTGCACGTCACCGGCGGCCCCGGGGCCGGCCGGGTGTGGACGCTGGCCCCGGGCACGCACGCCGTGGGCCCGCTGCCGGGCAGCGCCGTGCCGCTGGACGGCCGCGACGTGCCCGCCGCGGGCATCCGGGTGGCCGTCCGCCCCGACGGCACCGTGCTCGTCCACACCGGCACCGCGACCGGGCAGGGCAAGGCCGCGCTCTCCGAGCCGCAGCCCCCGCCGGAGCGGCCCCGCGCCGACGCCGTACCCCTGCCGCCCCCGCCGCCGCCCGAACTGCCCGATCCCGCCAAGGAGGTGTACGAGCCGCTGCCCGACGGCTGGCGCGTGTGGCCCCTCGGCGCGCAGCTGGCCCTGGGCGAGTTCCTGCTGCGGGTGACCGAGCCGACCGAGGCGGACGCGGCGGTCGCGTCCTCCGCCGACGGCGCCCATCTGGACTTCAACCGGCCGCCCCGGATCGTTCCCCCGCTGACCCCGGAACGGTTCGTCCTGCCCGCGCCGCCCGCGCCGCCCGCGAAGCGGCCGATCCCGCTGCTCGTCGTGCTGGCGCCGATGTTCTTCGGCGTCGCCATGGTGATCGTGGTGAAGTCGTACTTCTTTCTGATGTTCGCGTTCTTCAGCCCGTTCCTGGCCGTCGCCAACCACGTCACCGGCCGCCGGGCGGCCGAGAAGGAGTTCACCGCGGCCGTCGCCGCCTACCGGCTCCGCCGCGGCACGCTGGAGCAGGACGTACGGGACAAGGTGGACCGGGAGCGCCGGCTGCGCGTGGCGGGCGGGCCCGATCCGGCCGCCGCCGGGCTGTGGGCGGTCGGCCCCGGCGCCCGGCTGTGGGAACGCACCCGCGCCCACCCCGACCATCTGGCGCTGCGCATCGGCACGGTGGGGCAGGAGTCGCTGCTGACCGTGGAGGACTCCTCCCGCGAGGACAACCACCGCTCGGTGCGGTGGACCATCCCCGACATGCCGGTCGGCGTGGACCTGGCCGGGGACGGCGTGGTCGGCATCGCGGGCGAGCAGGACGCCGCCCGCGCCCTCGCCGCCTGGGTGGTGGCGCAGACGGCGATCCTGCACAGCCCGCGCGAGGTGCGGATCACGGTGCTGACCGACCCGGCGGGCGCGCCCGCCTGGGAGTGGGTGCGCTGGCTGCCGCACGCCCGCCCCGGCCACGGCGGGGTCGCCGCCGAGCGCTCGGGCGGCCCGGCGGTGACCCTGGGCAACGACCCGGAGACGGTGGCCAACCGGGTCCAGGAGCTCGTCTCGGCCGTACGGTCGCGGGCCCGCGCCAAGCAGGCGGCGATGAGCGGCGCGCTGCTCACCGAGCCGGACCTGGTGGTCGTGCTCGACGGGGCCCGGCGGCTGCGCGACGTGCCGGGCGTGGTGCAGGTGCTGAAGGAGGGGCCCGCGGTCCGGGTCTTCCTGCTCTGTGTGGACCGGGAGGAGCGGATGCTCCCCGAGGAGTGCTCCTCGGTGTGCGCGGTCGGGGCGCGCGAGCTGACGCTGCGCCGCAGCCGCAGCGCCGATCTCCCGGGCATCCGGCCCGACTTGGTGGACACCGACTGGTGCGAGCGGGTCGCGCGGGCGCTGGCGCCCGTACGCGACATCACCCCGGACGGCTCCGACGGCCTGCCGGACCGGGCGAACCTGCTCCGGCTGCTGGACCTGGAGCCGCCCGCCGCCGCGGATCTGGTGCACCGCTGGGAGCAGCGGCCCGCCTCCACCGGGGCTCTGCTCGGCGTCGGCTACACCGGGCCGGTCGTCTTCGACCTGGTCAAGGACGGCCCGCACGCGCTGGTGGCGGGCACCACCGGCGCGGGCAAGTCGGAGCTGCTGCAGACCCTGGTGGCGTCGCTGGCGGCGGCGAACCGGCCGGACGAGATGACCTTCGTCCTGGTCGACTACAAGGGCGGCAGCGCGTTCCGGGAGTGCGTGCGGCTGCCGCACGTGCTCGGCATGGTCACCGACCTGGACAGTCATCTGGTGGAGCGGGCGCTGTCCTCGCTCAGCGCCGAACTGGTGCGCAGGGAGAGGCTGCTGGCGGACGCGGCGGCCAAGGACCACGCGGAGTACCGGGCGATGCGCCGCCGGAACCCGCTGCTGCCGGCGCTGCCCCGGCTGCTGCTTGTCATCGACGAGTTCGCCACCCTCGCGCGCGACGTGCAGGAGTTCGTGCCGGGCCTGGTCTCCATCGCGCAGCGCGGCAGGTCGCTGGGCCTGCACCTGGTGCTGGCCACCCAGCGGCCGGCCGGTGTGGTCACCGCCGACATCCGCGCCAACACCAACCTGCGGATCGCGCTGCGCGTCACGGACACCATGGACAGCCAGGACGTGCTGGAGGTCAACGACGCGGTGACCATCTCGGCCGCAACGCCGGGCCGGGCCCTGGCGCGCGTGGGGCACCGCTCGGTGCTGCCGTTCCAGACGGCGTACGTGGGTGCCGTACGAGAGGACGCCGTCGCGGCCGTTCCGGCGGCGGAGGCGCCCGCCCCCGCGGAGGCGCCGGTCTGGACGAGTGACGTGAGCTGGTCCCTGCTGGGCCGGGCCGCGGCCGAGCCGGCCCCCGGGCAGACGGCCGAGGAGGACGAGGCGAGGGCCGAGGCCGACGGCCCGACGGACCTGTCGGTCCTGGTGGACGCGCTGCGCGAGGCCGCGGCCGAGCTGGAGATCGCGCCGCAGCCCAGCCCGTGGCTGCCGCCGCTGCCCACCGCTCTCACCCTGGGCGACCTGCCCCGGCGCCCCGACCCGGGTGACGGCCGGCTGGCGCCGGTGCCGTGGGCGCTGGCCGACGTGCCGGCGGCCCAGCGGCAGGAGCCGCTGGAGCTGGACCTGTCCGCCTTCGGGCACCTGTACGTCATCGGTACGCCGCGCTCGGGCCGTTCGCAGGTGCTGCGCACCATCGCCGGGGCGCTGGCCCGCCGGCACTCCAGCGCCGACGTCCACCTGTACGGCATCGACGCGGCCGGCGGCGCGCTGGCCGCACTCACGGCGCTGCCGCACTGCGGCGCGGTCGTGCCGCGCGCCGACCTGGAGCGGCTGGGGCGGCTGCACGCGCGGCTGCTCGCGGAGATGACCCGTCGCCAGGAACTCCTTGCCGCGCACGGGGTGGCGTCGCTGTCCGAGCTGCGCGGGCTGCTGCCGGCCGCCGAGCGGCCCGCCCACGTGGTGCTGCTGATCGACGGCTGGGACTCGCTCGTGGCGCTGCTCGGCGACCACGACAGCGGCCGGCCGGTGCAGGAGCTGACGGCGCTGATCCGCGAGGGCGCCCCGATGGGCATCCATGTGGTGGCCACCTCCGAACGGGCCCTGCTCTCGGGCAAGGTGGCCTCGCTCAACGACGAGCGGCTGCTCATGCGGCTGACCGACCGCAACGAGTACATGCTGGCCGGTATCTCGTCCAAGCAGATCCCGGCGGTCGTGCCGCAGGGCCGCGGCTGGCGGGGCGGCAGCGGTACGGAGGTACAGGTCGCGCTGGTCGGCGAGGAGTCCGCGGACCTGTCCACGGCCACCGGCCACCACCAGGCGGAGGCGCTGCGCCGGATCGGCGAGGAGGCGGCCCGCCGGGACCGGGACGTGCCGGCGGTACGCCGCCCGGCCCGGGTGCTCACGCTGCCGCGGCAGGTGGCGTTCACCGACGCGTGGGAGAAGGTGCCCGCCGAGCTGCGGCGCCCGCTGTGGGGCCTGCTGGGCATCGGCGGCGACGATCTGGAGCCGCTGGGCGTGGACTTCGCGGCGGGCTCGCCCTCGTTCCTGGTGAGCGGCCCGCCCGGAGCGGGGCGCTCCACGGCGCTGGCCAGTCTGGCGGTGTCGCTGTTGGCGGGCGGTACGCGCGTGGTGGCGCTCACGCCGCGCGAGTCGCCGCTGCGCGGGCTGCGGCGCCATCCGCAGGCGGTGGTGCTGGAGTCGCCGGACCCGATGGCGGACGAGGTACGCGAGGCGCTCGACGCCGGCACCGGCCCGGCGGTGGTCCTGGTGGACGACGCCGACCTGCTGGCGCAGATGCCCGCCGCCGACTCGGTGCTCCGGGAGATCGCGGCCACCGGCCGGGACCGGGGCCAGGGGCTGGCGGTCGCCGCCACCGCCGAGACGCTGACGTCGGCGGGCATCGGCTGGCTGGGCCAGGTGCGGCGGGTACGGCGCGGTGTGCTGCTGTCGCCGCAGTCGCCCGCCGAGGGCGACCTGATGGGTGTGCGGCTGCCGTACGACCAGCTGCGCGGACGGCCGGTGCCGGGACGCGGGCTGACGGTGGATCCGGTGACGGGGCTGCTGGTGTCGGTCCTGATCCCGGAGACGGTGCTGCGTTCGGACGACGGGGTCTGATCCCGGGCGCGCCCCTGGGCGCGCGAACCGGAACGGGCCGGGCCCCCGCCGTGTCGTACGGCGGGGCCCGGCCCGTTCACGCGTCCGCGGTCCGTGCCGGATGGCGCGGCGAGCGGCGTGCGCTGTGCGAGGTGCGGCGGGTCAGGACGACTTGGTGGTGCTGGCCGCGATGTCCGCGTCGATCTTCTCCACGGACTCCTTGATCTTGGTGAACTGCGTGGCGAAGCTGTTGATGCTCTCCACCGCCTGCTGCAGGGAGGCGGTCAGCTTCTCGTAGGCGGCCTTCATGGCCGGGCTGCTCTGCTGCATGAACAGGCCGTTGTCCAGCAGGCCCTCGACCGAGGTCTTGGTGGAGAGCAGGTGCGGGTTGATGTCGTTGACGGCCTGGTTCATGACACCGGAGACCCGGACGATCTCGGTGTAGTCGAGGTGGATGTTGCCGGCGGCCATGGTGGTGCTCCTTTGAGGGCGGTTGTACGGGACGGGGCCGGAGGGGCCCGGGTATGCGGAGGATCGGAAGGCCGGGGAGGCCGAGGAGTTCGGAGAGTCAGGGGAACGGAAAGGTCGCGGGAGCGCCCGGACGGGGCGGGGCGGGTCAGTCGTCGGAGGACGTCCAGCCGGTGTCGCCGTCCGCGTCCTCGCTCGTCCACTTCTCCGTGTGGCCGTCGGTCACCACGGTCTTGGTGCCGCTGCCGTCCTCGTCGACCTCGATGGTGGTGACGACCTCGTGGCCGTTGAGGTCCACGGACGTGCTGCTGGTGCCCTTGACGGTCTTCTCGTTGCCGTCGTCGTCCGGGCCGGTGCGGGTGTAGGTCGTGGTGGTGTCGCGGTGCCCGGTGGTGGTGTTGTAGACAGAGTGGCTGCTGCCGGTGGTGGTGCTCGTGCCGCCGTCGTCGCCGGGTGCCTTGGTGACGCTCTCGAAGGTGTCGTCGGTCGTCTTGTGCTCGTCCGTCTCGGTGGTGACGGACTTGCCGGTGGTGGTGGTGACGTTGCCGTAGACGTCGGTGGCCGAGGAGTCGTACGTACCGTCGGCGTGGTAGTTCGTGACGTCCTTGCTGGTCAGGCCGGTGCTCGTGGTCACCGTCGTGGTGATCTTGGTGGGCTTGCCGTCCGCGCCGTACTCGTACGTGGTGGTGGTCGAGTTGCCGTTCCCGTCCGAGGTCGTCCACGAGGTGGGCCGGTCGCCCTCCGGCGGCTTCGGCGCGTGCGGGTCGTTGGGGTCGACGTTCCCGGCCTGGACCTGCTCCTGCCACTTGTCCCAGATCTCCTTCTGGGTCTTGTACAGGTCCGCGGCGAGTGACGCCTCCTGTTTGCTGGCCTCGCCCGCGAGCCCGAAGTCCCAGTCGGCCCAGCCTCGGGCCACACCCTCGTAGAGGTTGGCCAGCTTCTCCAGCTTCTCCTCGGAGCGCTTGAAGGAGCCCTTCCAGATCCCGTAATAGGCGCGGATGGCGGTGGGCACACCGTCGCCGACCTCCGCGTCCGAGTAGTCCTGCTTGCTCTCGCGGGCGTGCTGCACCTGGTCCTTGAGCGAACGGGCCTTCTGGGCGACCTGGTTGAGCAGCTCGTAGTCGACTGCGATGTCGGGCACAGCACTCCTCCGGGGCGGTACGGGCGTTACGGGCGGTTCGTGCGGACGTGCCGGGGCGACGTCCCCTTGTACAACGCACGCCGGACGCGGACGGTTCACTCGGGTGGCCCGCCCGAGAGGCGTACCGTGACATACGTCACAGCATGAACCGACAGTAGCCTCCGCTGCGTTGACCAGGTGTCGGCGACGGGCACGAGGAGAGGGCCGGGAGGCACAGTGGCGTCACGCCCCGGGGACTGGAGTGCCCTCGGCAGAGGGTCCGACCCCACGCCGGGCGACCCGGCCACGCTCACGGCCATCGCGGACGCCATGCGGGACCTGGCGGACTCGGCCGGCGTCGTCAACAACGGCCTGCGCGAGCTGCAGAACACCGCCGGGGACGGGCAGCGGTTCATCGGCAAGACCGCCGACGCCCTGCGCGACGTGGTCGACGAGCACCTGCACCGGTTCGTCGGACGCGTCGAGGAGTCCTTCCGTATCGCCGAGGGCGCGCTGCGCACGTACGCCACCGCGGTGACGAACGCGCAGGCGGAGGCCGACCAGGCGCTGAGCACCGCCCAGGGCCTGTCCGAGGACGATCCCGCGCGCGAGACGATGAAGGAACGCGCCGAGAGCGCCGCCTCGGACGTGTCCACCGCCGCCAAGAACCTGCGCGACGCGCTGCACCACGCGGGCACCCTGATGGTGCAGCCGGTCAGCGACTGCGACCTGTTCTGGGAAGTCTTCCAGTGGCTCACGATCATCATCTCGGTGATCGCGGTGTTCACCGGCGGCATCCTCGGCATCCTCGCCTGGGGCATGAACGCCGCCCTGCTCATCAAGACCATCGTGGACTTCAGCCAGGGCAAGGCGAGTGGCCTCGAACTGGGCCTCGCCTTCCTCGGGGTGCTCTTCCCCAGCACCAAGGGCATCAACGTCGGCGCGCTCCTCAAGGGCCTGGGCAACACCCTCAAGGGGGGCGCCTCCGGTCTCGCCGGATCGCTGCGCGGACTGACCTTCCAGGCGGGCAACATCGCCCGGCTGACCGGCCTGCCGCACTTCGTGGTCCTTCCGATGATCGTGGGCGCGAAGATCGGCGCCTCCTTCCACTTCGACCTGGCCGCGATCGGCCGGGGCATCGTCGCCGTGGGGCAGGGCGGCTGGAAGGGCCTGGTGGTGACCGTCCGCGGCGACTGGAAGGCGGCCACCGCAGGCGCCTCCGGTGCCTGGGGCCGGATCGGCGCCTACACCGTGGTCAACCTGCAGCGGCTGGGCCGGTTCACGGTCGCCGCGCTGGTCCCGCTGAACTTCGCCGAGATGAGCGTGCTCGGCATCGGCGGCGCGGCGCGCCTGGCGTTCGGCGAGCGCGTCCTCGGCATCGCCCAGCCGGACCTGCACGCGCTGCTCCTCAACGCGGGCCGGGTGGACGCCGCGGTGCGCGGCGGCAGCCCCCTCGCGCACATCCCGCCGGGCGCGCTGGTGCCCGTACCGCCGCTGGCTCCGCCCGGGGTGCGGTTCGGCGCGAACGGCCTCTTCGGGGTCCCGTCGCCGGGCGCGCTGTTCCGGCCGGGGGCGGGCGCCGGGTTCACCGTCACGGCCGACCTCGTCCACCTGTCGCTGACGAAACTGCCCACGGTCGATCTCGGCTCGCTCGGCTTCGGCGGCCTCAACGGGCTGCGCGGACTGCCGGGCCTCGGCGCGCACACCGGACCGGGGACGGTGGTCCCGCACGGTCTCGGGGCCGCCCCGGTGGTCGGCGCGGTGCCGACGCCCGGGACCGGGATACACCTGCCGGGCGGGCTCACGGCGCCGACGCCCGGGACGGCGCTGCAACTGCCGCCCGTACCGCACGGGATGACCACCACGCCGAGCGGTCTCAGCGTCCCCGGCGGACTGTCCGGCGGCGCGCACCTGGTGGCCCAGGCCGACCTGGCAGGCGGTCAGGTCCGGCTGGACGGCAACCTGCTGGTGAACGGCAACACCGCCATCGACCTGCTGCGCGACGCCCACACCCCGGCGCCGCTCGCGCACACCGCCCCGCAGACCACGGTGGGCGTGCACCCGGGAGCGGCCGGGGTCTCCAGCGTGCCGGTGGCGGGTGTGGGCGACGGTGTGTCGATGGCGCGGGGCGCGGTCGGGTACGCCGAGGACCTGGACGGCCTCACCTTCGGCGAGCTGCACGCGCTGTCGCTGGGCGACGTGTCCGTCACCGGCATCCGGGCGGACGGCATCTCGCTGCGCATCGGCGACGCGCCGGTACGGACGATCGACGCGCACGCCATCGCCGCCACGGCCCCGGTCGGTGCCGCCCCGGTGAGCCACGTCCCCGGTACGGGCGCGGCGCAGGGGCTGCCGGGTGCGGTCGCGGGCGCCGGGGCGGCCACGCACGTGGGCGGCGGCGCCGTACGGGCGGCGGGCGCGGACGCGGCACACCTCGTACCGGGTCCGGTGGTCCGGGCGCCGGACGCGAGCGCGGCGCATCCCGTACCCGGTCCGGCGACCGGGGTCCCCGGCTCCGGCGCGGCCCACGCGGCCCCGGCCACCGGCACCCTCCCCGCCCCCGGGACGGGCGCGGTGCACATGCCCACCCCGGGTACGGCTCCGATCCCTGCCCCGGTCCGTGGCTCCGGAACCTCCGTGCCGTCCGTGAACACCGCGGCGAAGGCGTCCGGCGACGGCGTGCCCGTACCGGGGCGGAGCACCACCCCGCCGCCCGCGCCCGCCGCACCGGCCCTCAACCCGCAGGAGCTGGCCCTGAGTCTGCTGCGGGGCGACGGCCCGGCGGGTCCGCCGCCCGTCGCCACCGGCGTACGCGGCGTCCGCGCGGAGAGCGCCGGCGCGGTCTCCGCGCGCCCCGCGCTGGACACCGCCGGCACCGCGCCGCGCGGCGCGGCCGACGCCGCCCTCGACCTGGTGGCCCGCCCGGGCCGCACGGGCGGCCCGGACCTCGCCGCCCACGTTCCGGCCCCGGCCCCGCACGCACCCGCACCGCACCCCTCCGCCGGGGACGGCGCCGTGCCCGTGCCCGCCTCGGCCGTGCCCGGCCCGCCGCCGGTCCGCGGCGGCGGGGGCCCGGCCTCGCGCATCGGCGGTGACGGTCTGTCCGGCCCGGAGCCCCTGCCGCCGACCAACAGGTGGGGCGCCCAGGACGCGGTCATCACCATCAACCGCCGGTTCCACGCCGCCCGTCAGATCGTGATCGGCGACACCTCCGGCCCCCTGGCCGCCGCCCGCCTCAACGGCTGGGCGTCCTACGAACAGGCGATCAGCCGGCTCGGCCATGCCGAGAAGGAACTCCAGCACTTCGCGCCGCCGGGCAAGCCAGGAGCCCCCTCCACCGTCTCCCCCGCCCACCAGAAGGCCTGGGACGCGTACGCCCGCGCCGAGCAGGTCTTCGACAAGGCCGAGGACACGTTGCGCGGGCTCGGCATGGATCCGGCGGCCACCCTCCGTGAGATCCGGAGCGTCTTCGGTCGCCTCATGCACGAACGCGGCCCCTTCGCCCTCGGCGGCGCGCCCACCCCCGGCCGCCTCGCCGGACACGCTCCGACGCCGCCGCCGGGCGCGGTGGAGCATTCCGTGGACGACCTCGTGAACGACATCACGGACGACGTCATGGACCTGGACCTCGCCGCCGTACCGCACGGGAGCACGGGACACGCCCCTCCGGCGCCCCGGCCCGGCGTGGCCGACGACGCCATGGACGTGGACATGGACGCGGGCGCCGGTGCCCACCCGCCCGCGCGGTCGCAGGACGCGGTGTCCGCCGAAGGGGGCGGCGGTGCCCACCCGTGGACGCCGCCCGGCCACCAGGGCCCCCGGCAACCGCCGCACGTACTCGTCAACGATGCCTTCCGCAACGGCCCGCCCGGCCGGACCAGCCCGCCCACGGGCCCGCTGAACGAAGCGCAGTACCTGGACTTCGTCCGCGAAAGCGTGGCCGAATCCCGGCCCCTGGGGTTCGTCGTCAACGCGATCGTGCACTTCGACGGTCTGGCCGGCGGCGGTCTCCAGAGGTTCCTGAACACGGTCGACGCGGGCCTGCACGGCTTCGACGGGCGCGTGGCGGTCGTGATCGGCGTCAACGGGCCCGATGCCGTGAGGGCCGCCCTCCAGACCGCCATGCGCGAGGCGATGGAGGGCGCCAGGTTCTCCCACCCCTTGGCGCTGGTGCACGTGCCGTACAACGCCAAGGGCAACTTCAAGTACGGGACGGTCCGCAACGCCGTACTCGACAGCGCGGCCGGCACCCACCTGGCGCGCGGCATGATGGAGAACAACCTCCACCCCTACTTCTCCATCATGGACTTCGACTTCCATCCGCACGTGGTCCCCGACGGCCGGCACGTCTTCCAGTACTTCGACGAGACGCTGCGCATGCCCGACGAAGGCGCCGTGCGCGCGGCCGGCGGGACGCCGGAACCGCCGCTGCGCCCGCTGATGATGGCCGGCGGCTACCGCGCACCCGACCTCACCTCGCCGGGGGCGACCGCTCGCCTGGTGGAGGAGATCAACGCCAAGATCGTCAAGGAGTTCTCGGACGCCCCGGCGAAAATCAAGGCGAAGGACGCCGAGGGCAGCGGCAAGGCGAAGGAGCCCGCGGGAGGCGGCAAGGGACCGGAGGCCAAGGGCAGCAAGGGGAAGGGAACCAAGGGCGGCGGCAAGGGGAAGGAGCCCGAGCCGAAGACCCCGCCGGTCATCACGCCGGACGAACTGCCCGGTCTGCTCCAGCGCATCGAGCACGACATGAACACCCGCACGCGGCTCGCGCGCATCCACCCGCAACTGCCCTACGCTCCCGAGCCGAACCTCTTCGTGGACGCCGCCGCCACCCTGCTCTCCCGGCCGGGCACGGCGCCGGTCCGGTTCGGCGACGGCGCGGGCGAGTTCGCCACCCTCAGCGAGCGGCTCAACCGGCTCAACGCCTGGGAGCTGGACCGGCGGCTGCCGCGCCCCCACGACACGCTCGACGGGAGCCGGGACCTGCTGGGCCGGGCGGCCGACTCCCTGCGCCCGGGCGGACCCCCGCTCCCGGTGCACGAACTGCCGGCCGCCCGGGACGCGATCCGGCGACTGGCCGACTTCCTGGACAGCCCCGGT
This sequence comes from Streptomyces laurentii, assembly GCF_040635425.1. NCBI lineage: Bacteria > Bacillati > Actinomycetota > Actinomycetes > Kitasatosporales > Streptomycetaceae > Streptomyces > Streptomyces laurentii. The sequence goes on from NZ_JBEYHT010000009.1 coordinate 121,608, forward strand.
TCCCACACGGGCTTCAACACGCATGCTCTCCGCTCCTTCGCCGAGCACCTCGGTACGCCGCCGACGTCCAAGGGCAAGGAACTGGCCGACGCCAGGAACCCGCAGCTGCTGGACGACGCCCTCGCCGCACTGGACGACCGTCCCGCCCAGCGGGCCGTCGCCGCCGGCAACACCGCTCTGCCGGAGCGCGGGGCGGCTTTCGTCAACGACGTGCGGGGTGCCGCCGTGCCGACCGACGTGGTGCGGCTGATCGCGGACGTCAAGCTGAAGGGAAAGCTGGCCCAGGACCACGCCGAGAACATCAAGAACCCGATCGACCGGCTGGTCGGCGCGTCGGACACACAGTCCAACGCGCAAACGGCCCGGAAGAACATCAACGCGGCCGATCACCGGGACGAGTGGACGGGCCGCCCCGACAACCCGTTGGGCAACGGTGCCACCGGAGTCAGGACCGGCCAGGACCCGTTGTTCCCGAACACGCACGCCCCTCGGCCGGCCCGTCTCACCGACCCCACGCCCGGTGCCCACGACGGTCCGGTCGCGCCGCCGCCCACCCGCGACGCGGGCAACGTGGCGAGCGGTCTCGACTCCCGTCTGGGGACCGACATCAACACACCCGGCTACGCGGTCTCGGCGTCCGTGCCCGGCGGCGACGGACTGCACGCCGGAATCACCCCCGACGAACTCCGGCTCTCCACCCGCGACATGGCCCTGGCCAACGACCGTATGACGCTGCTGCGCCACCTGCGCTACCTGAAGGCACAGCACCTGGCCCCGGGAACACAGCTGCCGCGGCCACCCGGCTCGCTCTTCGACGCCCTGGGCCGCCCCGCCTCCGCGGGCGAACCGCCCCTCGATCCCCAGCGCCTGCTGAACGAGGTCGTGGACGCGCTCGACCAACGGCCCTCCGCCCGCACGACCACCGCGAAGGGCATGAAGGACTTCGCACAGAAGAACTTCAAGCCGTTGCTCGACCGCCTGGGCGCCGAGGGCATCGGCGTCGAGGACTTCTTCACGCGCCTGTCCCTGGGCCGCGTCCACCCGCCCTCCGACACCCTCCAGGGGTTCATCGCGAGCGGGGAGCGGTTCGCCGTGGACCCGGGCGGCTTCCTCGTCCTGGAGCGGTACGCGGCGGCGCTGGGCCGGGACATCCAGGTCACCGGCGGCGACGGCGTCCTTCACACCGTACCGGCCACCGCGTCCGGGGGCCGCGGCGCGAACCCGCTCCTTCTCACCTGGGACCACGGCCGCGGCTGGCGGGTCGGCGACCCGGCCGGCCCGGCGCACGCCGGGCCCGGCGGGTCCGGACCCCAGGGGGCGGCGCATGCGGGTACGGGTGCGGGCGACGGAACCGGGCTCGATGCTCCCCGGCCCGCCAAGCGCCCCCGCGACGCCGACGAGGCCGACGACGCGGACACGTCCCTCCCGGACCCCAAGCGCCCCCGTGGCTCCGACGAGGCCGGTCACTCGGGCACAGGCTCCCCACCGGTACCGGACGAGCGCGGCACGATCCCGATCGAGCACCAATGGCGGATGGCGGAGGCCGAAACCGAGATCACGCGTGCGCGCGGTGAACTCGAGGCGGCACAGCACAGCCTGGACCTCCAGACGCGCGACTGGCGCGCCCTGAACCACCGGTCGGCCTCCGGCGCCCCGGAGCTCGAACAGCCGATCCGCCGGGTCCAGGACGCCCAGGACGCGCTGGAGCAGGCCGAGGACCGGCTGTCCGAACTCCGCGCCGAGTTCCCCCGCTTGAGCACGGAGGGCCTCCCCGCGGACCACATCAACCACCGGATCGACCGGCTGCGGCCGGGCGGCTCCCTTCCCCCGCCCGCCCCGCCGCGTCCGCCCCGCCCGCCCCACGGAGGAACCCCGTGACCCCGCCCGCCCCGCATCGCCCCGCCGCCCGCCGCGCCGTACCGGGCGGCGCCGACGCGGCGTACACGACCATCACGGCAGCCCTCGCGGCGGCGGAACCGGGCGACACCGTGTTCGTGACGCCCGGCGTCCACCGCGAACGGCTCCGCCTGGACCGGGACGTCACGCTCCGGGCGGCCGGCGGCCCGGAGGACCCGGCGGGCCCCGTGGACTCCGCGGACCCGGTGGACTCCGCGGACCCGGTGGACCCGGACGGCGCCGCGCCGGGAGTCGTCCTGGCCGCTCCCGGCGCGGGGCCGGGCCCGGACGCCGAACCGGACGCCCCGGTGCTGGAGGTCTCCCCCGGCGTCCGCGCGGACCTGGCCGGAATCACGGTCCGCGGCTCCGTCGGCGACCGGCCGGCGGTCGTGCTGTCCGGCGGTTCCTGCACGTGGACGGGAGGCGGTGTCATCGACGGCCGGCTCGACGTGCTCGGCGACGCCGCCGCCACCCTGCGCGGGCTCACCCTGCGCGGCGCGCACCTGGCCGGAATGCTGCTGCGCACCACCGGCACGGTGCGCCTCGACGGGTGTCTGCTCGCCGGCATCACCGGCACGGGCCTGGTCGCGGGCGGCGACACGGCGCTGGAGGTCACCGGCACCACCGTGCGTGCGGTGACCGGCTCGGCGCTGCGTATCCGCGAACGCGCCCGGCTGACGCTGAGCGGCAGCCTCGTCGAGGCACCCGGCCGCAGCGGACTGCTGGTGGAGGACTCGGCCGCCGTCGACGCGGTGGACTCCCGGCTGAGGGACTGCGGTGCGGAGGCCGTACGCGTCCTCGGCAGCTCCCCGCTGTCCGTAAACGAGGCCCAGGGGCCGAAGTCGGACCCGGACGGAGATCTGTACGAGCAGGCGCACCCCGGCCGGGACGGCGGCGTACGCGTGTCCGGATGCGAGCTGACCGGCGCCGGGGCCGACGCGCTGAGCGTCACCGGCACGGGTCAGACGGAGCTGCGGGACTGCGCCCTGCGCGACTGCGCCGGCTCCGGGGCCGCAGTCGGCGGCAGCGCCCTGCTCCGGCTCGCCGCCGTCCGGATCGTCCGTACGGGAGGAACGGCGCTGGCGGTCCGGGACACGGCGGAACTGGTGGCGGCGGACACCGACGTCCGGGACGCGGGAGCGAACGGCGTGCTGGCCACCGACGACGCGGCGGTCCGCCTGACCGGCTGTTCCGTGACCGGAACCCGCTACAGCGCCGTCCATGTGGGCGACGGCGCCACGGCGGTCGTGGACGCCCTGCGGGTCGCGCGGTCGCCCGAGCACGGGGTGCACGCGGTGGCCTCGGCTTCCCTGGAACTCTCCGACACGCGGATCACCGGCTGCGGCATGTCGGGCCTCGACCTGGCGGGCGACGTCCGGGCCCGGGTGGCCGGCCTGGAGGTGGCCCACTGCCACCGGGGCGTGACAGTCTCCGGGCCGCGGGGCGAGGCGGAACTGACGGACTGCCGGGTGTCCGACGTGGAGCGGGCCGCCGTGGCCCTCGGACCGGGTGAGGTGCGGCTGGAGGGGGCCCGGCTGCTGCGGGCGGGGACGGCCGCCCTGGTGGTGGGCGAGGACGCCCGGCCCGTCGTGGCGGACGTGGAGATCCGGGACGCGGCGGGCTCCGGGATCGTGGTGGCCGCGGGTTCCCGACCGCGGCTGCGGGACGTACGCGTGACGGCCGCCGGGAAGAACGGCCTGGTGGTGGAGCCGGGCGGGGGCGGCACCTTCGAGGACGTGGACATCGTGGCGCCCGGCTACCCGGCGGTGTACGTGGGCGCGGGCGCGGCACCCGAGCTGCGGCGGGTCCGGGTCCGGGACGCCGAGGAGGACCTGAACGCCGATCCGAAGGCGGCTCCGGTGACCGAGGACTGTGTGTCGCTGCGGGTGGCGAACGCCGTATGGCCGCGTCCCGGCGGCGTTCCGGCCCGCCGGGGCGCGGAGGTCCCCGCGGGCACCGGAGGCACGGAAGACACCGCCGCGGCCGACGGGAACCGCGGCGCCGACCACGACGGCAAGGCGGACGGAACCGGCGAGGACGAGGCGGAGAGCCTGGAGAGCCTGCTCGCCGAACTGGACCGGCTGATCGGACTGGAGGGCGTCAAGCACGATGTCGCCTCGCTGGTCAAGCTGATGCGCATGGTGCAGCGCCGCGAGGCCGCCGGGCTGGCGGCGCCGCCGCTCAGCCGGCACCTGGTGTTCGCCGGAAACCCCGGAACGGGCAAGACCACCGTGGCCCGGCTGTACGGGCGGATCCTGACCGCCGTCGGCCTGCTGGAGCGCGGCCACCTGGTGGAGGCGGACCGCTCCGCGCTGGTCGGCGAGTACGTCGGCCACACCGGCCCGAAGACCCAGCGGGTCTTCCAGGAGGCCATGGGCGGAGTGCTGTTCATCGACGAGGCGTACTCGCTGGCGCCGGCCGGCGGAGGCGGCGGAAACGACTTCGCGCAGGAGGCCATCGCGACCCTGGTGAAGCTGATGGAGGACCACCGTGACGCCGTGGTCGTCATCGTGGCGGGCTACCCGAACGAGATGGAGCACTTCATCGACTCGAACCCGGGCCTCGCCTCACGCTTCAACCGCACTCTGCTGTTCGAGGACTACAGCACGCCCGAGCTGGTCCGGATCGTCGAACAGCACGCGTCCACGCACCAGTACCACCTCACCGACAACGCCCGCGGCATGCTGCACGCCTACTTCGGGCACATGCCGCGCGACGGCCGGTTCGGCAACGGCCGGTCCGCCCGTCAGGTGTTCCAGGCGATGACGGAACGGCAGGCGTACCGGGTCGCGGAGATCGAACTCCCCACGGAGGACGACCTGGTGACGCTCTGCGCACTGGACGTCCCGGAGCCGGACGTCCCGGCGGCGCTTCCCGCCGCCGGGAGCACGGCCCGCTGACGCCGGCCCGCACCGGCTCAGCCCAGACGCCACTTCTGGTTGCTGTTGCCGGTGCAGCGCCACAGCTGCAGCTTGGAACCGTCGCCGGTGGACCGGCCCTTGACCTCCACGCACTTGTTCGCCTGCGGGTTGACGAGGTCGCCCTCGCCGCTCATGACGAACCGCTGCGCCGGGTTGCCGCTGCACCGGGCGAGCTGGATGGAGGCGCCGTCGTCGGAGGAGCCCCAGGCCACGTCCATGCACATGCCCATGGCCCGGAGGGATCCGTCGCCACGGAACTCCCAGCGCTGCGGAGCCCGTCCGTCGCAGTCGTGGATCTGGAGCTGGAGACCGTCGACGGGGATGCCACCGGAGACGTCGACGCAGCGCTGGGAACCGATGCCCACGATCAGCGATCCGGCCGGCGGAGGCGCGGCCTTCTTGGTCGGCTTCGGCGCCGGACGTGCCGTCGTCTCCCTCGGCCGGGGCTGCGCGGGCGCCCCCGGCTCCCGCGTCCCGCCGCTGTCGGGTGTCCGGGGCGCGTCGGGCGTCCGGTTCACGGGCGGCGGCGCGATGTGCGCGGGGGCGCCCGGGGTCGGCGGCGGCGCCGCGGACGCGGGGCCCTGGGAAGGCGTGCCGGAGGCGGCCGGCGCGGCCGGTGCCGCGGATGCGGGGCCCGTACGGCTGGGCGCGGGAACGGCGGCCACGTGGGCCGCGGGCTCGTCCGACACGAAGGTGACCCGGCCCAGGGCGGGCACGGCGAGGGCCACGACGGCGGTCGCCACCGCCGCACCGGCCACGGTGGTCCAGACGCGTCTCTCCGGCAGCAGCCGACGCCGGGGCGTGGCGGGCCGGCGCCGGAAGGCATCGGCGAAACGAGGCCCGTCGGAACCGGCGCCGGACGTGCCGGACGAGGGGTTCGGGCGAGCGCTGTCCTGGGACGGCACGTGGGGTCTCCCGTCGACTCGTAGGCCTGTAGGGGCCGGGGCGGACGCATCCTCCGACGCGATACGGGACCACCGGCCCCAGCACGCCACACCTGCGCCCTCACCCACACCCGTACATGAGGCGTAGTCACGCACGCCTGCCCTGCGGGCAGTTCACCACCGTGACCCGGACAGTCTAGGGCAGGGCATCACGGCCAGGGTCCCCGGACAATGCGTCGGGCAACCGGGGGTCTGGCGAACGCGGGCCGTGGACCGGAGTGGAAGTACCACCCGGTGTCCAGCGCCCGGTTCATCCGCTCCGTGCTCACCGGCGAGATCCACTCCGGCATCCTCGACCACCTGCCCGTCGACGACCACACCTTCGATCCGAACGACGAGATCCTGGGCGACTGACGGGGCCGTCGGCACGAGTGGCGGCCGAAACGGATTGGCCCCGCACGCTTCTTCCGGTCACGGGGAGAGACGCGGCATCATGGGGCCGTTCCATCCGCATCGCCGTTTCAGACGACGCGCACGACGCGGCACGAGGCCCGTCCGGGCTGCCCACCAGCGCACGGTCCGCCGGATCATCGGCATGGCACAGCACGGAACGTTCCCGCTCCCGTGGTGAAGACGACCGCGGTCTTCGTCATGCGCGACTCCATCGGAGCGCTTACGGCATCGCCGCGACACCCGGCGCGACATTCGAGCATCGTCGACTTGTCATGCACCGGTCATACAGTTCACGACACCTCCCCCACGAAGGGAACGGACATGGCTTGTGGATCGACCTACCTCTGGGCGGGCGAAGCCACCTGGTTCTGCTGTGGCAACGCCTGGGGCTCCTGCGGCAGCGAGAACACCGGCGCCTGCGGCACGTGCCAGTCCTCCAAGAACATGGCCGCCTGGCCCAACCTCTCCTCCGCCTGCTGGAACATCACCCGGCCCGACCTGTGCGGCGAGAACATGCCGCGCCGGGCCTGCGGCTCCGTCATGAACATCCGGCATCAGTGCTCGGGCGCCACGGTGTGCGTCACGCTCGCCGACTGCGGTCCGCGCACCCAGAGCTTCTGCGGTGAGGCGACGTGCTGCAGCGGCACGTGCCGCACCAACCGGGTCGTCGACCTGACCCCGGCCGCGTACTCCGCGATCGGCAGCCTCAGCTCCGGCCTGCTGCCCGTCTACATCTACGAGTGACCGGGCCCGGATCCACGAGCGACCCCGGTCCGGGGCTCACCACGGACCAGGAACAGTCCGGCAGGAGCAGCAGACACAGCAGGAGGGACGACATGGGCCACAACCAGGAGTCCGGCGGGCGCCGTCTGGACCGGAGGCGATTCCTCACCGCGGCCGCCATCGGCGGCGCCACCATCGTCGGCGCGTCCGCGCTGGGCGGCCTCGACGCCGAGGCGGCCTTCGCCGCGCCGATGCCCTCGCTCGACCCGGCGATCCGGGCCGCCTTCGCCGAAGGACGCGTCGTCGCCGTCAACCGCGGCGTGCTGGACGTCGCCGGCTCGCACGGGGAGCGCCATCTCATCCAGCTGACCAACGCCACGAGCGTGTGGAAGCTGCGCACCACCACCGCGGAGGCGATCGAGTCCGGCGACGGGCTCTACGCCCGCGGAGTGACGATGCCCGACGGGACGATCGCCGCGGACGCGGTGTGGGTCAACATCGTGAACGTCCACTGCACGATCCGCGGCATCGCCAAGGACCGGCTGCACCTCGCACACGGCAACCACGAACTGGTGGGCCGGATCGTGCCCGCCACCACCACCGCCTCCTACCTCGGCGGCGCACTGACCTCGGATCTCTCGCGGATGCGCATCGGCCAGACCGCTCAGGTGCTGGGCGCCTGGCGGCCCGCGGACAACCACATCGACATCGCCCGCCTGACTCTCGGGCACTGAAGGAGGCGGCTCCATGATCCCGGTCGTCTCCGCCCTCGCGCCGCTGGTCTGCGGACTGTTGCTGGCACCGGCCGGCGCGGGCAAGCTCTTCGGACGGCACACCTCCCGGCTGGCGGCGAACACCGTGCTCGTACGGGTGCTCCACGGCAGCCGACGGGCCACGCTCGCCCTGCGCGTCCTCGGCGCGGCCGAACTGGCCCTCGCCGCCGCACTGCTGGCCGCCCCCACCACGGTCGTTCCCGGCGCCGCCACCGCCGCGCTCGGCCTCGGCTTCACGGGCTACCTCGCCTACTCCAAGGCCACCGCGCCCGAGTCGTCCTGCGGGTGCGGTGCCCGCGCGGAGGGCCCCATCGGCGCACGGTCGTTCATCAGGGCCGGGCTGGTCCTGGCCGGCGGTCTGGCGGCGGCCACCGCGGACACCACCTGGTGGTCGGAGGTCTCCGGGCACCCGGCCGCGTCCTTGCTCTTCCTCCTGGTCACGGCGGCTCTCCTGCCGGCCGTCTCCTCCGACCTGGATCACCTGTGGCTCCTGCCGGTGCGCAAGGCCAGGCTCAGGCTGTTCGGCAACCCGCTGCCGTCGTCGGCCGGCGTACGCGTGCCGGTCGACGCGTCCGTGGAACTGCTGGAGCACTCCCTGGCCTGGCAGGCCGCGCGGCCGGTGGTCCGCTCGGCGCTGCTGGACCACTGGGACGACGAGGGGTGGCGTGTGCTGCGCTACGCGGGCACGTACCCGGACCCGCACGGCACCCGCCCGGTGAGCGTGCTGTTCGCCCTGGACCTCACGGCGAGCATCGACACCGCACCCAGCCCGGCGGTTCGTGTCTCGCTGGTCGACGAGGAGAGTGAACAGGTTCTTCCCGCCGACGCGCTCGCTCTTCCCACCGCTCCGTAGAGCCGAGGAGGAACGAGGGCCGCCCTCGCGGGCCGCACCGTCCTGGACGGCGCGGCCCGCGCGACCTCACGCGCGGACAGTCGCGACGTACGGAGAAGTCCCGCGCGGTAAGGGCTACTTGACCGCGCGGAATGCGTTGACGATGCCGTATCCGTAGAAGCCGTTGACGCGCTGGTCGCCCGCGCAGACGGCGTCCACGACGCCGTCGCCGTTCCAGTCGTACGGGTCCGCCGGGCACCCCGGGTTGTCCGCCTGGGCCTTGAGCATGGTCTGCAGCTGGGCCGGAGTCGCCTGCGGGTGAGCCGACTTCAGCAGCGCGGCCACACCGGCGACGTGGGGAGTGGCCATGGACGTGCCCTGTTCGTAGCCGTACTGGTTGTCCGGCAGCGTCGACAGGATGCCGCCCGATCCGGACGGCGTGTCCGCGGCCTGGTACTGGTCGCCGCCCGGCGCCGCGACATCGATCTCGCCCAGGCCGTAGTTGGAGTAGTACGCCTTGGCGTTCGTCGCGCTGGTCGCGCTGACCATGACGACACCCGGCAGCTGCGCGGGCACGTCCCAGCAGGTGCGCGGGGCGAGCGTCCGCTTCGCCGGGGCGGAGCCACCGGGGGCCGCACCGCCGGCGCCGGGCAGGGTGGACAGGTCGCCGTTGGAGTTTCCGGCCCCGCCGACATTGAGGGTGCCCTTGCGCTGCGCGTACAGCTGGGCGCGGTTGACCGCGTCGACGATGGCCTTCTGGTCGGGGTCGTCCAGGCAGTTGTACTGCCACGGGTCCACGTAGTAGCTGTTGTTGGTGATCTGCACGCCGTGGTCGGCGGCGAACACGAAGGCGCAGACGACGCTTTCGGCGTAGATCAGCTGGCGCGGGATGGGCTGGGAGACCGTGATGGCGGAGACCCGCACACCGGGGGCCACGCCCGCGATGCCGACGCCGTTGCGGGCCGCGGCTATCGTGCCCGCCACGTGCGTTCCGTGGAAGTAGTTCACGTCGGCCGGCCGCCAGGAGCCGTAGGTGGTGTCGGCCTTGCCGCTGACGCAGCTCGCGGACTGCGACGGGGAGAAGTTCGCGGCGAGGTCCGGGTGGGTGTCGTCGACGCCGGTGTCTATCACGGCCACCGTAACGTTTCTGCTGCCCGGGTTGATCTTCGCGGCCTTGTCCGCGCCGATCGCCGGCAGGTCCCACTGCTCGGCTTCGAGGGGCTCGGCACCCTCACCGGCCGCCTTCTCGAGCCTCGCGGCCTCACCCCGGGAGAGCGGGCGCACCGGACCCTCGTCGTTCGTTCCCGCCGCGCTGAGCGGCGTGGCCCGCGTGGCCCCCGCCGACCGCACCCCGGGCACCGCGCGCATCCGCGCGCCGAAGTCGGGGTTCGTCGCATGGGCGACGATGACGCCGATCCTGTCGTAGGTGACGACGATGGTGCCACCGGCCGCGGTGACGGCCTGCCGCACCTCCGCGATCGTGCGGCGGTCGGTCCTGGTGTTGACGACGTACGTCGGGACGTCCGCGTCCTCGGCCTGCGCGGCGGACCGGGCTCGGGGCACTGCCGCCGCCGACGCGGGGGCGGTGCCGAACGAAGCGGCCAGCGACAGCACGACCGGAACGGCGAGGCCGAACCGGAGTAACGAACGAAATCGAGCCATGTGGTCTCCCCATCAACCGGGTGCGGGACCCGCCCGCAGGCAGAGCGCCGGCCGGACAGGTGTGACGGATGGTGCAGGGGTGAAGCTATCCCGGCGGCTCGGCGGCCAGCAATGACTCGGCAGCGAATCGATCAGGCCATCGATCATGGCGCAGACCATCCCTCGACCCGCCAGTCATATAATTGCAGTCGCGCTATATCTGCACTAGCTTATTTTTGCACTGATGGCATATCCTGGGTACACGAGCCGAAAGGAGACCGGAAGCCCATGACCGCCACGGACCCCGCGCTCACCGCACTCTCCAGCGGTTGGGGCGCACTCTCCCTGCTGCACAGCCGGATCGAGGCGCACGTCGAGCGCGCCCTCCAGTCGGGGCACGGCCTGAGCGCGCGCGAGTACTCGCTGCTCGACGTGCTCAGCCGCCAGCACGACGGCGACGGCGGACACCTGCAGATGAAGCAGGTCGCCGACGCGGTCGTCCTCAGCCAGAGCGCCACGACCCGCCTGGTCACCCGCATGGAGGACCGCGGACTCCTGTCCCGGTACCTGTGTCCGACCGACCGTCGCGGCATCTACACCAACGTCACCGCCGCCGGCCTGGAGCTTCTCCGGGAGGCCCGGCCTACGAACGACATCGCCCTTCGCCAAGCCCTGGACGAGGCCGCCGGGAACCCCGAGCTGGCGTCGCTGGTCGCGGCGGTCGAGGCCGTCGAGACGTCGGCGCAGTCCGCGTAAGCCCCACACACCACTCGCCACCCCGGTCGGCGACGGAGAGCCCCCCGTTCGAGCCCTGCGCCCGAACGGGGGGCTCTTTGCCGCGCCCGCACGCACAGCGCTGACGCCCACCTACGCACCGCACCGCCTACCCGCGCTTGCATTAACAGGCGCATGCAATTATTGTCGAAGGACGCAAAGAGCTCACTCAAGCAATCACGGGAAGGCTGGGCCATGCCGCTCGCACTCCTCGCCCTGGCGGTCGGGGCCTTCGGAATCGGGACCACCGAGTTCGTCATCATGGGGCTGCTGCCCCAGATCGCCGCCGACTACGGCGTCACCATCCCCACGGCGGGTCTGCTGGTCACCGGCTACGCGCTCGGCGTCGTCATCGGCGCGCCGTTGCTGACCGTCCTCGGCACCAGGGTGAGCCGCAAGACGATGCTGATGGGGCTCATGGGCCTGTTCGTCCTCGGCAACCTGCTCAGCGCCTTCGCCCCGAGTTTCGGGATGATGCTGGTCGGCCGCGTGGTCGCCTCGCTCGCCCACGGTTCGTTCTTCGGCATCGGCTCCGTCGTCGCCGCGGGGCTCGTCGCCCCGCAGAAGAAGGCCGGCGCCATCGCCCTGATGTTCACCGGTCTGACCGTCGCCAACATCGTCGGCGTACCGCTCGGCACCTTCATCGGGCAGGCTGTCGGCTGGCGCACCACCTTCGCGATCGTCGCCGCGCTCGGCATGATCGGACTGCTCGGCATCGCCAAGCTCGTCCCCGCGCTGCCCCGTCCCGAAGGCGCCCGCCTGCGCGGGGAGCTGACCGCCTTCCGCAACCCGCAGGTGCTGCTCGCGATGGCCATGACCGTGCTCGGCTTCGGCGGCGTCTTCGCCGCGATCACCTACATCGCCCCGATGATGACCGAGGTCGCCGGATACGCCGACGGCGCCGTCACCTGGCTCCTCGTCCTCTTCGGCATCGGCATGTTCCTCGGCAACCTCCTCGGCGGCCGGTACGCCGACCGCGCCCTGATGCCGATGCTGTACGTCACCCTCGGCGGCCTCGCGGTGGTCCTCGCGCTGTTCACCGTGACCGCGCACAACCAGGCACTCGCCGCGGTCACCGTCTTCCTCGTCGGAGCGCTCGGCTTCGCCACCGTGCCCCCGCTGCAGAAGCGCGTCCTCGACCACGCCCACGGCGCCCCCACGCTCGCCTCCGCCGTCAACATCGGCGCCTTCAACCTCGGCAACGCGCTCGCCGCCTGGCTCGGCGGCCTCGTCATCGCCGCCGGCCACGGCTACACCTCCCCGAACTGGGTCGGCGCCGTCCTCGCCGCCGCCGCCCTCGGCCTCGCCTTCTGGTCGGCCGCGCTGGAACGCCGTACCCCGGCGCCCGCGGCGGCCCAGGCCGAGACCGGCGGCGCCCCCGCCCCCACCCTCGTACACCACTGAACCGATACCCGGCAGGAGCTCCGTCATGAGCACCCTCCCCACCCGCACCCCGGAAGAGGTCTTCGCCGACCACGGCACGCGCCTCGGCACCGGTGACCTCGTCCTCATCAGCGAGAACTACACGGAGGACGCCGTCCTCATCACTCCGGAAGGAGTGCTGGCCGGGCGCGCGGGAGTCCGTGAAGTCATCGGCCGGCTGCTCGCCGACCTTCCCGACGCCGAGTGGCGGCTGACCCCGACGTTCGCCGCGAACGTCCTGTTCCTGCAGTGGACCGCCACCGGCGCCGACCACGAGGTCACCGACGGCGTGGACACCTTCGTGTTCCGCGACGGACTCATCAGCGCCCAGACCATCCGCTACACCCTCTCCCCCCGCGCCACGCGCACCAAGTGAAGGAGCACCCGCACACCATGGCACCGTCCACCTCCCTCACCGTTCCCACCGTCAAGCTGAACAACGGCGTCGAGATCCCCCAGCTCGGCTTCGGCGTCTTCCAGGTCGCCGACGACGCGACCACCGCCGCCGTCACCTCGGCCCTCGAGGCCGGCTACCGCAGCATCGACACCGCCGCCATCTACGGCAACGAGGCCGGTGTCGGCCGCGCCCTCGGCACCTCCGGGCTGGCCCGCGAGGAGCTGTTCGTCACCACCAAGCTGTGGAACGCCGACCAGGGCTACGACGCCACGCTGCGCGCCTTCGACGCCGGCCTGGCCAAGCTCGGCCTCGACTACGTCGACCTGTACCTGATCCACTGGCCGACCCCGGCCCGTGACCTGTACCGCGACTCCTGGCGCGCCCTGGAGCGGCTCGCCAAGGAGGGCCGGATCCGCGCCGCCGGTGTCTCCAACTTCCAGCCCGAGCACCTGCGCCGCCTGATGGACGGCGCCACGCTGACCCCGGTCGTCAACCAGATCGAGCTGCACCCCGCGCTCCAGCAGTCCGAGCTGCGCGCCTTCCACGGCGAGCACGGGATCGCGACCGAGGCGTGGAGCCCGCTGGCGCAGGGCGCGGTCCTCGACGACCCGGCTATCGTCGCGATCGCCGCCGCCCACGGCAAGTCGCCCGCCCAGGTCGTCATCCGCTGGCACCTGCAGCTCGGCAACGTGGTCATCCCGAAGTCGGTCACCCCGGCCCGGATCCGCGCCAACTTCGATGTCTTCGACTTCGTCCTGACGGACGAGGAGATGACCGCGATCGCCGGTCTCGACCGCGGCCTGCGCACCGGCCCGCACCCCGACGAGCTGAACTGACCCCGCGCGCCCGCCGGGCGCACCCCCCTTGTCGGCCCGCACCCGCGTACCGCCGGCCCCGGTCCCGGACAGCCCTCCGGAACCGGGGCCGGGGGCCCGGGCGCGGGCGTCCGGAAGGACTTGCCGTGCCCACCCCTCTCCGCCCTCCCCCTCTCCCCTCCCCCGCGAGATCCTTCGTCGCCGATCCGCGGGGGCGGTGGCGTACTCCGACGGAAGGGGAGGGTCGACGCAAAGCATTGATTTATACCTCTTTGTGTACCTTTGAATGAGAGGGAAAGGCGATCTCGCTCCAGGCGGGAACGGCCCCGGCGCCCTGTCCGTGACACGGACGAACGACGGAGCACAGGAGGAAGATGACTCGGCTCGCTTTCTCGCGATCGGGCACGGCGTACGCGGTCGCCCGGATGCTGCCGTTCCTGATCATCGTCGCCTCCATCGTCATCGACGTCGCCACCCCGGACAACAACCGTTACGACCGCTTCCTCTTCGCCGCCCCGGCGCTGGCGGCGATCGCCTGGGGGCCGGCGGCGACCTTCGGCATCGGACTGCTCACCATGGGGGCCTCGTTCGGGCTCGCCGCCAGCCGGACGGACTTCCAGGTCGTCAGCGGCCCCGTCACGCTGTACTCGCTTCTCCTGGTGACTCTGGTGTCCGCGTGGTCCAGCAGTCTGCGCAGGCGCCGCGAACGTCAGCTCCAGCGGATGGGTTCCATCGCCGAAGCCACCCAGCACGCCTTGCTGCGCCCGATGCCGTCCCGGCTCGGGCCGGTCGACTTTCACCTGCTGTACGAGGCGTCCGCCCAGGGCGCACGGGTCGGCGGCGACTTCTACAAGGCGCTGCCCTCCCCCGACGGTGTCCGTCTCATGGTGGGTGACGTCCAGGGCAAGGGGCTGGGCGCGGTGGAGACCGCGTCACTCCTGCTCGGCTCGTTCCGCGAGTCCGCTTATACGGCGGGCGATCTGGCCGAGATCGCCCGCCGCCTCGACACCACCATGCGGCGCTACGCCAGGATGTGCCCCGACTCCGAGGCCGCCGACCGGTTCGCCACCGTGCTGCTCGTCGAATTCCCCGCCGATGAACCGGTGGCTCGAATCCTGAGCTGTGGCCACCCCGCTCCCCTCGTCCAGCACGGGACGGCCGTCACCACCGTGCCGATCCCCTCCCCCGCCCTTCCGGTGAACCTCGTCGGATTCGAGAACGAGGAGTTCGACATCGTCGACATCCCCTTCGCCCCGGACGACCGGCTGCTGCTGTTCACCGACGGGGTCAGCGAGACCCGGGACGCGGCCGGGGAGTTCTATCCCCTGGAGGAACGGGTCGCGGCCTGGAGCCTCCGGCCTGCCGACCGGGTCCTGCCCCTCCTCCGCGACGACCTGGCACGCTTCGCCGCCGGGAAGCTCGGTGACGACACCACCGCGATCCTCGCCGTACGCCACTGAGCCGGGCCGGCGGGGGTGGCGGCGGGCACTCGCTCTCGGGCGTACCGGCTGATGCGGGTGCCGTCCTCGCCCCGCGACCGACGGCCAGGGACGGCTGCTGCGCGACACGCCGGCAGCGGGCCTGTCACCCACCCGATCAGCGTCCGTAAAGTACGGGTGCACCGCCTATACGGCCGCGTCCCGCGCCTCAAGTGGATCAATCCGCATACTCGTCGATTTGCCCTTCGATCCATGACGGCACGGCCGGGGTGCCGCTACTCTCGCTGAGGCCGCGGACCATACTGGTCCGGCCCTGATCGCCCACTGAACGGTTCCATGGCCAAGAACAGCACCCCATCGACCACCGTCCCCGACACCGCCTGGCTCGCGCGTGGACGCCATCTCGGGCCTGAACCCGAGCGGGATGTCCGGCGCAACCTGATCGCCCTCAAGGCAGCGCGGGTGATCGACGAATTCCTGGATCTCGACCCCGTCGAGGCGGCGCGTTCCACCGACCTGTATCCGCGGGACGAGTCCGCCGACCCCGGCCCGCACGCGCGCCGTCTCTTCGAGGCGCGCTGGCGCGTGGCGGACGACGTCACCGTACGCGCACAGCTGACCACGTACGATCCGGAGTCCCGCCGCACGGACCCCGCGGGTGTCGCCTGGGTCCTGGCCGCCGAGGCCGAGCAGCCGTGGGAGCCGGGCTGGCCCTCGCCGGCCACCATGTTCTGGCCCGACAGCGATCAGGTCGCGTGGGATCACGAGGTCGCACCCGGTGTGCGGCTGCGCTCGGCAAACCACCTGCCGAAGGACGACGCCGAGCTGCGCCGCCTGCTGCAGGCCTGCGCCCGGCAGAGCTGGTTCATCCATGTCGTGGTGCACGAGGCGATGACGCCGGACGTCCTCGGACGCCAGCCGATCACGGCCTTCCTGCCGCCGAGCCTGCGCCACCAGGTCGTCGAGCACCGGGCCACACCGGAGCAGGCGGCGATCGCCGACTTCGCGCTGAAGAAGGAGCTGGGCGTGGGGATACCGCGCGGCGGCGCCGTCGTCCTTCCTCTGACGCCTCGGTCTCCCGACTACGACGCGGAGCGCTTCACCGTCCGCAGCGTCTTCCTGGACGGCACGGAGCCCACCGAACTCCTCGGCAAGATCAAGGAGTTGGCCTCGTTGCCGCGGCCTCTGCCGGCCGACGCCGAAAAGGTCCTGACGCGGCTGCGCGAGGGCTGGCACCTGCACACCCCCGACGAGGAACTGGCCCACGCGCGGGCCATGGTCACCAAGTACGCCAAGGCGCTCGAAGCCATGACGGCGTCCTGCGACCTGTACCGGGAAGCCGCCGAGTCGGCGCTCGCCGCGCTCGCGGACGCGACCAAGGGCGACGGCGTACCCCGGACGGCCTCGCCGGCGGCGGCCAAGGAGGACGCCTCCCCCTTGAAGACCCTCACGAAGACGTTCGCCCGCTTCCGGGGGCCGAACCGGCAGACGCCGGACCCGGAGGCAAAGCAGTCCCCGCTCGGCCAGTGAGGCTCCTGACCTCGGATCACCTCCCTCAGGCGCCCACTGTCCCACGGCACCGCCGTCGGCCGGCCGACGCGAAGCCGCCCTCGCCCGGTTCGGGCGGGGGCGGCTTCGTCGTTCCGGCTCACGGATCACAGGTCGCGGTCCGGGGCAGGGGTCAGGGGTCGCCTCGGAGCCGGACGCTGTGGCCGTCAGGCCCAGGGGTCGAACGGGATCGGGGTGTCGACCTTGGACTGCGCCTGCGCGAGCCGGCCCTCCGGCGTTCCGGTTCCTAGGTTGCAGGAGCGGTCCCCGTACGTTCCCCAGCCGGTCGCGCCGTACCCCGGCCCGAGGCCGATCTCGACGAAACCGGACAGCTTGCCCGTGATGTCCCGGGCCTTCTTGTAGCAATAGCCGGCGAAGGTGGTGCCGCCGGTGTCCCCGTAGGCCGCGTTGTACAGCTCCTGCCGGGTCTCGATGTGCCGGCCGATGATCGTCATCGGGCGGCCGCCGCGCGCGGCGTTCTCCAGCGACACCACGTGGGTGTACACCGCCCGCGCGTTGGCGGAGGCCGCCGGGTCGCGGTCCGTGAGCGCGGCCGATATGAGGGGTGAGGCGGCTCGGGCCAATCCCGGCACGGCGGACACGGCGGCTGTGGCGCCCAGGGCGGTGACGAACGTACGTCTGCGCAAGGCTCGACCTCCAAGATCGGACTCTTCCCCGGGGGAAGGCACGCGAGCCGGCGTCCCGCGTGAGGGCCCCGAGACCGGCCTTTTCGCACCGCCGCCGAGCGCATCGCGGTCCGGTCCGCGCGGCCCGCAACCCCCTGAACGAGTGATCCGACCCCATCGAACGGGTTTGGCCGACGACCGCCCAGACGCCGCCCACCCCCTCACCCAGATGGGAACTGGCGTTCATGAAATGCCCGGTCCTCGGGCCGTGACGGACCCGGATCCGGCGCGTTTTTAGAGCACCAGTGCCCCACCGACGCCCAGACGGAGGACATGCCATGCACCCCACTCCCACCCCCTCGCGCCGCCCCCTCGCGTTCGAACGGCCCGGTACGGCCGTACGGAGCGTTGACGGCTCACTCGGCTCGGCACGTCCCTCCGCGGGAGGGGCGGCATGAGCGAATCCACCGGCCCCTCGGCCGACTCCGTCCCAGAACCGCGCACCGCCCCAACGGTCCCGCCCTCGGCGACGCCGGCCGAGCCGCCGAGCCGCCCCGGGGCCTCCCTCGGGGCCGGGGCGAAGACCGTCTCGGAGGACGCGGCGTCCACCGCACCGCAGCAGGAGATGCGGTACGTCGACCTGACCGGCAGTCGTGAGGCGGCGGGCCGCCACATCCGGATGCGCGACATGGCCCGGCGCCTGCCCCAACTGGTGCGCCGCTCCCTGGCGTTGGCCTGGCAGGTGAACCGGCGGGCGACCGTCGGCCTGCTGCTCTGCCAGGCCGTCGCCGGGGTGACGCAGGCGCTGGGCCTGGTCGCCGTCAGCGGCACCCTCACCGCGCTGCTGAGCAGCACGGACGTCTACCACCGGCTCCTCGATGCCTGGCCGTCCGTCGCTCTGCTCGCCGGCGCCGCCGGCCTGCGCGCCGTGCTGGGGATCGCCGTCGTCTGGCTGTCCTCCCGGCTGGGACCGCTGATGTCGCGCGAGGCCGAGCAGATGCTCCTCACCGGTTGCGCCGAGGTCGAGCTGTCGGCGTACGACGAAAGCGGCTTCAATCGCGACCGCGAGGCGGCGGACCGCGGCGCCGGGGTCACCGGCGATCTGATCGACGAGGGTCAGGACCTGATCGCCTCGGCGGCCTCGTTCCTCGCCGGGGCGCTGGTGCTGGCCGGGGTGCACTGGATCCTTCTGCCGCTGCTGGTGGCGGCGAGCCTCCCGCAGGCCCTCGCCCAGGTCAGTGGCGCGCGGGTGCGCTATCTGGCGAATCTGCGCAGCAGCGGCGACAACCGGATGCTGTCGGTGCTGCGCTGGCACATCTTCACCAAGGACGCCGCCGACCAGATCCGGGCCGGCACCATGGCCGGCTTCCTGACCGGCCGGTACCGGCAGACCGTCGCCCGGGTCAACCGGGAGGACCGGACCGCCGCCGACACGGGCGCCCGGATGTCCCTGGCCGGCGCGCTGTGCGGAGGACTGGGATCCGCGGTGGTGTGGGCGGCGGTCGTGTGGCTGCTGGCGGGGGGCCGGATCACCGTCGGACACGCGGGGACGGCGGTCTTCGCGCTGCAGACGGTCGGACAGTCGGTGCGCGGGCTGGTCTCCGCCGGCGCGCGCGCCGTACGCACCGGCCTGTACATGGACGACTGGAGCGACTTCCTGGACAAGGCGGGCGGGTTCCGGATGCGGCGCGGCACGCACCGCCCGGAGTCACCCAAGACGATCGAGCTCATGGCGGTCAGCCACCGGTACGCGGGCAAGGACCGCGACGCGCTGTCCGAGGTGTCGCTCACCTTGCGCCGGGGCGAGGTCGTCGCCTTGGTCGGCTTCAACGGTTCGGGGAAGTCGACACTGTCCAAGCTGGTCAGCGGCCTCTACCTGCCCACCAGCGGCGAGGTGTTGTGGGACGGCGTCCCGGTCGGCGACACGGACCCGCACGCGCTGTGGCAGCACGTCGCCCTGGTGCCGCAGGACTACGCGCACTGGCCCCTGACGGTGCGCGAGAACGTGACCCTGGGGCAGCCCGCGGCGGGCGGCGACGCCGCGGTACGGGAAGCGTGCGCGGCGTCCGGCGCCGACGAGGTCGTCGACAAGCTCGGCCGCGGCCTGAACACCCTGCTGGCCCGCGAGTGGCTCAGCGGGGAGGACCTGAGCGGCGGGCAGTGGCAGCGCATCGCCCTGGCCCGGGCGTTCTACCGCGAGGCCGGACTGCTCGTCCTCGACGAGCCGACGGCGGCGCTCGACCCGCGCGCCGAATTCCGGATCTTCCAGCGGCTGCGGGGCCTGGCCCGGGACCGGATGGTGCTGCTGGTCACCCACCGCATCACCAACGTCGCCGTCGCCGACCGGATCGTCGTGCTCGACGAAGGCCGCGTCGTCCAGGAGGGCACCTACCAGCAACTCGCCCACGAGCCGGGCCTGTTCCAGGAGTTGCTGTCGTACCAGGTCACCTCCGAGGACAACGAGAAGCCGGGGACGCGCACATGACCGGCCCTGACACCGCGGCGGCTGCCGGGGGCGACCGTGTCCCGCCTCGGCCTCAGCCCGTCCCAGGCCACCCGTCCCACGTCCTGACCGAGTAGCAGTAGTACAGGGGGGCGGCCCGTCGTCCATGAGGACGGCGGGCCGTCGGGCGGGCCGGGTCGTCGTCAGGCCGGCGTGGGCGGCCGGGGCCGAAACCCGCTCACGCGACGGGCGCGCGCCGCCGTTCCGTTGCGGCCAGACCAGGCCGCCGGTAGTCGACGTCCGAGGGGTTGAGGGTGACACCCGGCGAGACGATCTCGTCGACGCGGTCGAGGATCTCGTCGTCGAGGTGAAGCTCGGCGGCGGCGAGCTGGTCGGTCAACTGGTCGATCGTGCGCGGGCCGAGGAGCACCGAGGTGACGGCGGGGTGGTGGGCCGCGAACGCCGGCGCCGGATGTGTGAGGGAGATCCCAGCGTCCCGCGCCACGGCGAGCAGCTCTTCGACGGCGTCGAGCTTGCGCCGGTTGCCCGGGAGTTCGAGGTCGAACTTGTGGGACACCACCCGGCGGAAGGCGTCGAGTTCGATCTTCTCGCCGCGGCGGATGCGCCCGGTCAGCCAGCCGCTGTTGAGCGGGCTCCACGTCAGCACGCCCAGGCCGTGCTTGCGCGCGGTCGGCAGGACGTCCGCCTCGATGCCGCGGACGAACAGCGAGTACGGCGGCTGCTCGGTGTGGAAGGGGATGTGGTTGCGCCGGTCGGCGGCCCATTGGGCCTCGACCAACTGCTCCGCCGGGAAGTCCGAGGTCCCGATGGCCATGATCTTTCCCGCCCGGACCAGGTCGGACAGCGCCGACAGGGTCTCGTCGATGTCGGTGGCCGGGTCGGGGCGGTGCACCTGGTAAAGGTCGATACGGTCAGTGTCCAGGCGCCGAAGGCTGTCCTCGACGGCCCGGGTCAGCCAACGCCGGGAGTTGCCGCGCCGGTTCGGATCACGGTCCCCCATCCGGACCGGGAAGTGGCCCTTGGTCGCGAGCACGACGTCGTCGCGGCGGCCCCGCAGGGCCTTGCCGATGATCTCTTCCGCCTCACCGCCGGAGTACTGGTCGGCGGTGTCGACGAGTCTATCTGACCGGCCTGCCCGGACTCGGCCTGGACGGCGCCCAGTTCACCGGACGCTGCCGCGCGGCCGGCCCGGAGGACGTACCGGAGCTCCATCGGACGTACTACGCGCTCAACTTTCCCGACGAGCGGACCCGGCGCGCGTGGCGGCTGCCCGAGGCCGACTTCCACGGCGCGGGCCCCCGCCGGTTCTACGTGGTGGAGGTGCTGCGCTGGTGGCTTCTGGACGTCGACCGCTGGCTCGTCGACAAGCACGACCAGCGGATCGCGGTCCCCGTCGAGGACCTCACCACCGGATGAGAGCGAGCGCGCCGAGCCGGGGCGCCCGGCTCTCGCACCATCCTCCCGTCACCCGTGGTCAGGTGAGGGAGATCTCGGGCTTGTAGAGGTCCAGCCACAGCGCCAGGTCCAGGGTCCGTTCCAGGCCGCGGCGGGAGGGCTGGGTGATCCGGGGAGTGTCGCGGTGGGCGGCCTGGTGCACCCGTTCGCGGTCGACCAGGTCGAACACCGGGTGGGAAGGGGCGGCGAGAAGATCCTTGACGTGCTTCTGCAGGACGACGGCGTATGCGGGGTCCTGGGTCGAGGGGTAGGGACTCTTGACGCGGTCGTAGACCGACTGTGGGATCAGGTCCGCCGTCGCCTCCCGCAGCAGGCTCTTCTCCCGGCCGTCGAAGGACTTCAGCGACCAGGGCGTGTTGTAGACGTACTCGACGAGCCGGTGGTCGCAGAACGGGACCCGCACCTCCAGGCCCACCGCCATGCTCGCGCGGTCCTTGCGGTCGAGCAGGAGGCGGACGAAGCGGGTCAGGTGGAGGTGGCAGATCTGCCGCATCCGGTACTCGAGGTCGCTCTCGCCGTCGAGCCGCGGGATGCCGGCGACCGCGGTGCGGTAGCCGTCGGCGATGTACGCGCCGAGGTTCAGGGCTCGGGTCAGCGCCGGGCTCAGGATGCCGGTGTCGTCGCCGAAGTGCCGGCCGAACCGGACGAGCCAGGGGAAGGTGTCGGCCCCGCGGACCTCCTCGTCGAAGAACTGGAGGTAGCCGCCGAAGACCTCGTCCGCGGACTCCCCGGACAACGCGACCGTCGAGTGCTCCCGGATCGCTCGGAACAGCAGGAGGAGCGAGGCGTCCATGTCCCCGAACCCCATGGGGAGGTCGCGGGCGCGGATCACCTCGGCCCGTACGCCGGGGTCGGCGAGGGCTTGGGCGTCGAGGACGATGTCCTGGTGGTCGGTGCCGCTGGCGCGGGCGACATCGTGCACGAACGGGGTGTCGGGGGTGGCGCGCAGTTCGTCGGCGACGAAGTTGTCGGCCTGTCCGGCGAAGTCGACGGCGAAGCTGCGGACCCGCTCGCCGTGCTCGCCCAGTTGCCGGGCGGCCAGGGCGGTCATCGCGGAGGAGTCCAGACCGCCCGACAGCAGCGTGCAGCGCGGGACGTCGGCGACGAGCTGGCGGCGCACGATGTCGTCGAGGAGCGTACGGACGGTGGCGATGGTGGTGGCGCGGTCGTCGGGGTGCGGCCGGGTCTCAAGGCGCCAGTACACGCGCCGGCGCAGCCCCTGGCGGTCGACGGTCAGGACGGTGCCCGGCTCCACCTCGTACATGCCGTCCCACACCGCGTGCCCGGGCGTCTTGACCATCGCGAACAGCTCGCGCAGCCCGTCGATCCCCACCCGCGCGCGGGCCAGCGGATTGGCCAGGATCGCCTTCGGCTCGGAGCCGAAGAGCACCCCGTCGGGGGTGGGGTAGTAGGAGAACGGCTTGATGCCCATGCGGTCGCGGACCATCACGAGCGCGTCGCGCCGGCCGTCCCAGAGGGCGAAGGCGTACATGCCGTTCAGTCGCTCGGCGAGCTCCTCGCCCCACTCGAGATACGCGCGCAGGACCACCTCGGTATCGGACTGGGTACGGAAGCGGTGCCCGCGGTCGGTCAGCTCCCGGCGCAGTTCGGTGAAGTTGTACGCCTCGCCCGAATAGACCAGCGCCACGGTGCCGTCCGGGGTCCGCGCCGTCATCGGCTGACGCCCGCCCGGCAGGTCGATGATCGCGAGCCTGCGATGGCCGAGGGCGGCGGGTCCCTCGATCCAGGTGCCGCGGTCGTCCGGCCCCCGACACGCCATGGTCTCCGTCATCGCGTCCACCGTCGCCACCTCGGCCCGCAGATCACGGTCGAACGACACCCACCCGGTGATGCCGCACATGCGCTACCTCCCGGTCCCGCCCGCCGGAAGCGGCGCGCTCGCCTGTCAGCCCGTGGCTTCGTGGCGCCGGCGGCCTCTCCCGACAAACCAGTTGTATGGAGCACCTATACGTCGAGCGTGTGCCACCCGCTCACGGCGGTCAACTCGGCCGCCACCCGGCCGGCACTCGCCACCCCACCGTTTCGGCCGGGTTTTACGCGGCGTGTACGCGCCGATCGGCCCCCGGCCGGGAGGGCGCCGCCGGATCTCGGCCATCGGCAAAGAGTTCCCCAGGTCTCCGGTCCCGGCCGGTCCGCCCCCCCTTCCCCGCGGCGATGCCCGCTCGGCGTCCCGCCCGCTCGCCGAGGGTCCGCGATCGGAAGATCGCGCACACCCCTAGCGACCCGGTTCGGAGATTCGTGAGCAGTAGCGGCAGATGCGGTCGAGGATCTGGTCGGCAGTTTTGGTCCATTTGAAGGGCCGGGCGTCGTCGTTCCAGGCTTTGATCCAGTTCTCAAGGGCGGTCTTGAGGTCGTCGAGGGAGCAGAACAATCCGCGTTCGAGGCAGCGTCGTTCCAGCTCGGCAAACCATCGCTCGACTTGGTTGATCCATGACGAGTAGGTGGGGGTGAAGTGGAGCTGGAAGCGGGGGTGTGCGAGCAGCCACCTGTGCACGACCGGCGCCTTGTGGGCGGAGAGGTTGTCGCAGATCACGTGGACCGCCAGGGCATCGTCGGTCTGCCGGTCGATCTCGTCGAGGAAGTCGCGGAGGTCCACCGCCCGGTGTTGCGTGGACAGCATGGTGATCACCTTGCCGGTGGCGGTGTTCAAAGCGCCGGACTCACCTACGCCATCCCGGTACCAGCTCTCAACCGCCCTCGGTGAGACTGACTCACTGAGTGGGCGGATCAGTCTTCCTCATGGTTCCTCGGGTCTTTCCTGCGCCGTGGGAGGCGGTGCGCCGCGACCGGCCGGCCGCCGATGAGGTGGTCGGCCACGATCGTGGTGATCGTCACCGGATCCACATGCCCGTACCAGACGTCGTCGGGCTGCACGCTGATCACCGGGGCCTGGTTGCAGGGGAACTGGCAACCCGTCTGCACCACGAGGACGTCGTCGTCGCCGAGCCCGTGCTCCGCCAGCTGCCGCACCAGCGAGCGCAGGGCGTCGTCCGCGCGTTTGGCCGTGCAGCGCGGGCCGCGGCACACCATGACCTGGTGCCGGTGACCGGTGACCTCTTCCCAGGCCGGAGAGGTGAGGCCGGGTTCCTCGCCGGTGATCGGTTTGACGGACGCCGCAGCCGCGGTCACGGCGTCCGCCGACTCGGCGAGCCGGGTGGCCACGAGCAGCGCGGGCCGGTGGCCGGCGCGCTCCCGCCACCAGTGCGCCGCGATCCGCCGCAGCCAGGAGTGGCCCGGACCGGATGCTCCGAGGCGGACCCCGATCAGGACGGCGGTCTCCGTGCCCGCGTCGGCCAGCCTGGTCAGCTCGGCCGACAGGGAAGGCTCGCCCTGCTGCAGGAAGGCCGTCGTGGCGCCCAACGGCGCTGCCTCCGCGAGCAGTTCGTCCCGGCGATTGGCCTCGGTGATGGACATGCCGACCAGGACCGTGGCACGGCCTGCGACGGGCTGCGACGGAGCTTCCGTACGGTCATGGCTCATGATTCGGTCCTTTCGGGAAGCAGCCCGTTCCACCGGATGTGAGGCCTGTCGTGCCGGGGGTGCCGCTCCACGGTCGCGTCGACGCCGTAGGCGTGCGCGATCGTGGAGGAGGTGAGCACCTCGGAGGTGGGCCCGTGGGCCACCAGGCGGCCGTCGAGCAGCACGGCGACCTCGTTGCAGTAGGCGGCGGCGAGTTCGAGGTCGTGCAGGGCCGCGACGGTGGTGATGCCGAGCCCGCGTACGGTTTCCAGGAAGCCGAGCTGGTAGCGCAGGTCCAGATGGTTGGTGGGCTCGTCCAGCAGGAGCACCGCGGGTTCCTGCACCAGGGCCCGCGCGAGCTGGACCCGCTGGCGCTCGCCGCCGGAGAGGGACGACCAGGTTCTGTCGAGCAGCCCGCCGACGTCGGTGGCGGCGACGGCCTCGGCGAGTACGGACTGCTCGTGGGCGGCCGCGGAGCCCGCCGGAACGGGCCAGCGACCGCGGTGGGGCGTGCGCCCCAGGTCGATGACCTGGCGGGCCGTCAGCGGCAGTGCGGTGTCGGCCTGCTGTTCCATGAAGGCCACCTGCCGCGCGCGTCGGCGGACCGAGAGGGCGTACAGGTCGCCGCCGTCCAGAAGGACGCGGCCCGTCTGCGGCCGGCGCAGTCCGGCCAGAGCCCGCAGCAGCGTCGTCTTGCCGGCACCGTTCGGCCCGAGCAGGCCCGTCGTCCTGCCGGGGGCGAAGCCGAGGGTCACGTCCGTCAGCAAAGCAGCGCCGTCGACGCGCACGCCGACGCTTTCGGCACCCAGCCCCACCGGGTTCGCGGCGATCACGGCCGGCCCCCCGCGGCCGACCTGGTACCTGCCTGGCGCCACAGCAGCCATGCGAAGAACGGCGCGCCGAGCCCGGCGGTGACGATGCCCACCGGGATCTCCTGGTCCGGGAGCACCGAGCGCGCCACGATGTCACTGCCCACCAGCAGGGACGCACCGAGGAGCGCCGACATGGGCAGCAGGAGGGCGTGGCGCGGGCCGCAGACCAGGCGGACGACGTGCGGCACCACCAGGCCGACGAACCCGATGACGCCGGTGTGGGCGACCAGGCACGCGGTCAGCAGCGCGGCCGTGGCGATCAGGGCCCAGCGGGTACGCTCGACGTGGACGCCGAAGGAGCGGGCCGCGGTCTCGCCGAACGCGAACGCGTCCAGGTCCCGGGCGGCCGCGACCATGAACACCGTACCGACGACGGTCACCACGGTCAGGAAGACGGCCGTGTGCCACCGCACCCCGGCCACCGAGCCCAGCGTCCACTCCATGACGCCGCGGGCGGCGTTGCGGTCGCCGAGGACGAGCACGACGAACGAGGTGTACGCGCCGCATATCTGCCCCACCGCGATGCCGGCCAGCACGGTCCGCGAGGCCGGCAGGGACCGGCTGCGCGCCCCGGCCAGTGCCAGCACGACGACGACGGCGATCAGGGCGCCGGCGAAGGCGGCAGCCGGGAGCGCGCTGACCGCCGCGGCGCCGGAGACTCCGACGCCGAGGACGATCACGGTGACCGCGCCGACGGCGGCGCCGTTGGAGATCCCGAGCAGGTAGGGGTCGGCCAGGTCGTTCCCTGTCAGGGTCTGCAGCACCGCGCCGCAGACCGCGAGTCCCGCGCCTGTCGCGGCGGCTCCCAGGACCCGTGGCAGCCGTAGTTGCCAGATGATCTGGTCGTCCAGCAGCGTGACGTGGGAGTCGCCGAGGCCGAGCCGGCGCAGGACGACGTCGGCCACGATGCGCGGCGGCTCGTGGACCGATCCCACGGCGAGGCCGAGCAGGACGGTGACCAGCAGCAGGAACACGGCAACGGCCAGGGCCGCCGCCGCGCGGCGCGCTCCTGTGGGCCGTGCGGCGGGACGATCTGCCGCGGTCATGAACGCGGGTGCAGCTTGCCGAGGCCGGCCGAAACCCGGGCGGCACCGCCGGCGAGCAGCACGCCGGGCGTCGACTCGGAGAAGGGCACGACCACGAACGCACGGTTCCGGACGGCGCTGAGCTTGCTCAGTACCGGGTCGTGATCCAGGTAGTCGATCTTGGCCTGTGCGGTGTCCCAACTGGCGTCCGCAAGCACGATGGCGTCCGGGTCCGCCGCGGCCACCCGCTCCCAGCTCACGCTCTTCCAGCCGCCGGGCAAGGTGCCGAAGATGTTGTGGGCGCCGACGGCGTCAAGCACGAGCTGGGGGCCGCCATGGCCGGCGCCGACGAGCGGAGTCTTCGTGCCCGAGTCGTACCAGAGCACGTTCAGGCCCTTGCCCGCCGCCTTGGCCGCGAGTTCCGAGAGCTCCTGCTTCTGATCCTTCTGGATGGCGGCGGCTCGTGGTTCGACACCGAAGACCTTGGCGATATCGCCCAGTTCGTCCCAGACCGCCTGGAAGGACGCCGGCGGCACCTGCTTGCTGTCGGCGCAGCCGAACGGCGACAGATAGGACTCGACGCCCTGGGAGCTCAGATCCGCCCGTGTGCCCGCCACCTTGTCGGTGAACGCGCTGGAGTAGGAGGCGTAGAGGAAATCCGGACGCGCCGCGAGAAGCTTCTCCTTGGCCGGGTACTCCTTGGAAAGCACCGGGACGGCTTCGTAGGCCGCCTTCCATTTCGCCGGGACCGCGTCGTCGAGGTACGCCGTTCCGGCCATCCGGTTCTGCAGACCGAGAGCCAGGGCCACTTCGGTGGCGCCCTGGTTGAGGGTGACCAGCCGGCTCGGTGGTGCCGCCACGGTCGTGGTGACGCCACAACTGCTCACGCTCACCGGCGCTCGACGGCCGCTCCCGGCCGCCTCGGCGGGCTTGTCGGCCGCGGGCGCACCCGTACAGGCGCTGAGCGCCCCGACGAGCAGGAGTGCCGCAGCGGCAAGGCCGGAGCGCATGGGGCGCGCCGGGCGTATGGAACGTTCACTTCGAAACGGGCGCAAGGGACCCCCAGGCACGTGTTCTCCAACCCTCGTGGAACATGTCGCGCCGTGGCCGGTCTCCTGGCTTCCGCATCAACGCTTCACGACCGGCCTTCCCGGGGGCTCGTCTCCGATCCACCCAGTGGCCCTGACCGCTCCGGGAGCCGTCAGCGAGGGCCGCGGAACTCCGCAGCTACAGTGGCGAGGGCCGCACCGGCTTTCAACCGGTTTCCCGTACACCACGGCGGCGACAGGCTACCAAACCACCGGGAGTCCGGCCGTGAGGGGAAGAGTCCCGGCCCTCGGCATGGTTCCCGTGTCGGCCTCGGCCTGATTCGAGTGTGACGACCACTCCGCTGCGGGGCGCGGTACATCGAGCGTGGCACCACGGGTGACCAACGTGAAGCCTCCGGCGATTACGGATCTGATCTCGTGGTGAGACCTGTTCCGGCCAGGTGTTTCACGGCTGTTCTGATTCAGGTGCACCAGGACGGGGGTCAACAGTGCACGAGCTCCGTTCCGCAGTCGTGCTCGTCACGGGTGTCATGGCGTCCGGGAAGTCCACCGTGGCCCAACTGCTGGCCGAGCGACTGCCGGGCTCCGTGCACCTGCGCGGCGACGGCTTCCGGCAGATGATCGTGTCCGGTCGCTGCCGCTCGGCCTCACTCAAGACCAGCGGCTCCAGCCTGTTGTCACCCACAACCCACAACCCACAACAGACCGAAACCAAGCGCCGCCCGTCAGCCAGACCCCCGAATTGGTACGGAAATCGACTCATGTGGTGACGAACCAACTCCCAACCAGATCACTAGGACTGGCCCGAACCCTCCCTTACGGTGGGCGAGTTGATCGTCGCACCCTCGGGGAGGCGGCTTCCCCCTCCCAGCATCTGGGACGACGCCCATGCCCCGAGCCCACCGCCCCGGACCCCGCGGGCACCCCGCCGGGTCGGTCCGGACCCGGCGGCGAACCGGACCTGAGCCTGGTGCTGCATGTCGCCGACGAGATGCGGGAGCGCGGCTGGTACCTCCAGCCCCAGCTCTCCTTCGACGGTCTGCCGCCCAATCTGCACCTGACGCTCACTACGGCGACCGTCGACCGGGTCGGCGCGCTCCTCGCCGACCTCACCGGCTCCCTCGCCGCGGCGCGGGCTCTCGAACCGGTCGTGGTGGATCCGGGGCTGAGGGACCTGGCCGAGGGCCTCGACCCCGACACGCTCACCCCGGAAGAGGTGGCCGGGTTCCTGGCCTTCGCCGGCCTGGGCAGCGCTGACGGTCAAGGGCTGCCGTCGCGGATGGCACCGGTGCTGGCCTTGCTGGACGCGCTGCCACCACGTCTGAAGGAGCGGCTGCTGGCGGAGTTCATCGGGTCCCTGTTCCGCGTCTGAGGCGTCGGAGTCGTCGGACGCGCCGGGCGTCCCAGGGGCCGGCGCCGCCCGTCACCGGCCGATCGGGAGTTCCGCCGGGGGGATGGGCGGCCCGTACGCTCCCCTCCTCGGTGGTCATTTTCGGCCAAGGCCCGAAGGGGCCTGTCGATCTTGCTTCCCTCTCGGTACCCCGTCCGGTGATGCTGGGGCGCGGTGGACACCCCACCAGGCAGCGGGACTTCCGCCCACGGGGCTCGCGGACCTCCCGACGACGTGCCGTGCGCCGGACCGCCGGACCGGGCACGGACCAGAACGGTGACACCCATGCTCGAACTGCTCAAAGACCGCACGTACCTCCGCTACTGGCTGGCGGTCGTGGCGTCGTTCCTCGGGGACGCCATCACCAAGATCACCTTGATCTACGTGGTGGCGACCGGGACGTCGAACCCCGTCCTGTACGTGTCCCTCGTCGTCATCGCCCAGTTGCTGCCGTCCGGGGTGCTCGGCGCCTTCGTCGGCCCGCTGGCCGACCGGGTGCCGGCCCGGGTCCTGATGGTCGGCTCGGACCTGGTCCGGGCCGTCCTGGCGCTGCTGATGATCGCCGTCCGGGACTCGCCGCTGCCGCTGCTGGCGCTGATCCTGCTGAGCGGCATCGGCAAGGCGGTCTTCGAGACGGCGCGGATCAGCGCGGTGCCGCTGATCGTGCGGGGCCACAGCATCCCCACGGCGGTGGCGCTGTTCCAGTCGACCAACCACACCCTGAACCTGGTCGGCCCCGCCATGGGCGGTGTGCTGCTCGCCCTCGGCAGCGTCCCGGTGGTCTTCGTCCTCGACGCGGCGACCTTCGTGATCTCCGCGCTGCTGCTCTTCGGCATGGCCGTGCTGAAGGAGGTGCCCGTCCCGGCCGCGGCGGGCGTCGCGCGCGAGTCGTACGGGCGGTCGCTGCGCGTCGGGCTCGGCGGCGTGATGGCCGTGCCGTCGCTGCGCTTCCTCTCCGTCGTGCTCGTGCCGGTCATGCTGGCGCTGGGCCTGTTCAGCACCAACCTCAACACCCAGCTGCTGTCCGGATTCCGCCTCGGGGCGTTCGACTACGGCCTCGCGCAGGCGGCGTTCGGCGCCGGATCGGTCGTCGGGGCGCTGGCCGGGCCGCCGCTGGTACGGCGAGCCGGCAACCGGCGGCTGCTGATCGGGGCGATCGCGTTGTTCGCCGTGTCGCTGCTGCTCCTGGATCCCGCCGGGCGGCTGCGAGACGGACTGGGGGTGTCGGCGGTACTCGTGTGGTGTCTGGTGGCGGGCCTCGGCTCGGGGCTCTTCCAGGTGCCGGTGGCCAACACCCTGCTGAGCGATCTGCCCGCGGAACTGCGCGGCCGTGGCGTCGGCCTGCTCAACGCGCTCATGGTCAACTTCATGATCATCGGCGTGGTGCTCGGGGGCGTCGCCGCCGACCTGGCGGGCATAGGCCGGTCCATCGTCCTCACCGGCGCGGTGCTGTTGCCCGTCGCCCTGCTCCTCGCCGTCTCCCCGCTCGGCCGGACCCGCGCCACCGCCGAACCGGAAGCCGTCTCGTAAGCCGTACGCCTGCGAGGAGTCACGGCTCCCCGCTCGCCCGGCGCCCCGACGGGGTGGGCGAGAAACGTGTCGTGGAGAACGCCGGATCCGGATAGCCGAAGTCGGCGTCCTGACTGGTTCCGGCGGAATATGCCACGGCCACTGGAGTCGTCCCCGTCGCCGACAGTCGGGCTTTCCCTGGTAAAGCCGACCCCCGGCACCGGGAAATCCGTGAAGTACCCCTACACACCCCTATTCCCCGTGCTTCTTCGCACGCTCCGGCTCACAGAGGTCTTGGCCGGAATTCTCAACTCTCGGCGACTGGTGCGCCCGGCAGGTCGCGGAGGCCGCGCAGTGGTTTCACGAGCAGGAATCCGCCGGCGGCCACCAGTGCGGCCGTGACGCTCCACATCGCGGGGCGGGCGCCGAGGACGGAGGCGAGCGAGCCGCCCAGCAGAGCGCCGACCGGGATGGTGCTGTAGTTGAGGAAGAGGGTGGTCGCGGTGACGCGCCCCAGTAACTCGGGCGGGCAGTACGCCTGCCGGAAGCTGACGATGACGACGTTGCAGGCCACGACCCCGGCGAACAGCACGGCCGTGCCCAGCACGTAGAACACCAGCCTCGGCCCCGGGCCGGCGAGCGCGGCGAGCAGCCCGAACGGCGCGGCGGTGAACTGGAGGACCAGCAGCGTGCGCGCCGTGCCCAGACGCCGGGCGAGCCGGCCGGCCACGAGGCCGCCGAGCACCCCGCCGAGGCCGCCGCAGGAGACGAGCCAGCCGAGCGTGTCGGAACCGACGCCGACGGTCCGTACGAGGAAGACGATCTGGACGGCCTGGAGGCCCGCCATCGCCAGGTTGACGGCCGCGGCGAACGCGGTGACGGCCCGGACGCACCGGTCTCCGGACACGAACCGCAGGCCGTCGGAGATCTCGCGGCGCAGCCGCCGCCGGGGGGCCGGGTCGGGGCGTGGCGTGTCGGAGCTGATGGCGATGAGGCAGACCGACGACACCATGAAGGAGGCCGCGTCGAGCAGCAGGCCCGGCACGCTGCCCACGGTCTGGGCGATCAGCCCGCCGAGACCGGGGCCCGCCACCCTGGCCCCCTGCTCCCCGGCCTGCAGCTGCGCGTTGCGGTGCATCAGGTCGGCCGTGGCGACCAGTCGGGGCAGATAGGCCGAATAGGCGGTGGAGAAGAAGACGGAGGCGGCACCGGAGATCAGGGCGGCGCACAGGACGTGCCCGATGGCCAGGACGCCCAGCCACCAGGCGAGCGGCACGCTGACGAACACCAGCGCCGAGACGGCGTTGCACACGAGCATCACCGGGCGTGGTGCGAGACGGTCGACCCACGCGCCGGCGGGCAGGCCGATGAGCAGCCACGGCAGCCATGGCGCGGCGGTGAGCAGGCCCACCACGAACGGCGAGGCGTGCAGGGTGGTGACGGCCACGAGCGGCAGCAGGACGGAGGTCACGCTGGTGCCGAGCTTGCTGGTGGTCTCACCGACGAGCAGCAGCCGGAAGTTCCGGTGGGGGCGGCCCCGGCCTTTCGCGGACTGCGCGGCGGTGGGCATGGCGGATTCCAGCACGGCCTCCGGTACTTCGATATCCCGACGGATTTCCGGCGCGCCACAGAGTACGTGCGGCCGCCGCGAGTGCGCGCTGGATCGTACGAGAATTTCTTCCCGGAAACCAGGGTGGCCATTTCCCGTCGGTGCCGCTTAGGCTCGAACACGTCCATTGCCAACGGAGCCTGCCTCGTGGGAAGGTCGAGCCCGGATGATCAATCCGTTCACGAATGAATCCGGTCGATTCCCGATCCTTGCCCTTGACGAGGACCAGCACTCCCGCCGGCCATCGGAATTCGGCATTCCGGCCGGGTGGGACGCGGTATTCGGATCCGGCGCGCGGACGGCGTGCCGGGATACGTGGAGCACGTCCGGGCCGGCACGCGGCCGGCCTGCCTGAGCACCGCGACGGGCGCGGCCCGAGCGGCGACGGCCGGCTCCGAGCGCCGTGACCGCCCCTGTGACACCTGTGACGCCTCCCCCATCGCCTCACACCGACACCGCCCCCCCTTCTCCCGTGCAAGGAGCTGTCCGTGGTCACCAGCGCGATCGACCTCCTCGCACGCTTTCTGCGGGAGGCGGCCCGGCATCCGGAGCGTGCCGCCGTGGTCACGCCGTCGGAGTCGGTGACGTTCGGCGCGCTGGGCGAGCGGGTGGAGCGGCTGGCCCGGGCGCTGCGCGCGGCCGGCGCGGGGCCCGGGGCAGTCGTCGCGCTGCAACTCCCGCGCGGTGTCGACCTGGTGGCGGCGAGGCTCGCGGTGTGGTGGGCCGGCGCGGCGTACGTGTCGCTCGATCCGGCCCGTCCGGCGGAACAGGCGCGTCTGCTCGCCGAGGAGTCCGGGGCGCGGGTGGTGGTCGCCGCGGGGCCGGACGGCAGCATGTGGCCGGCGGACACGCGTCGGCTCGATCTCGCCGCCGCCCCGGGCCTGTTGGTGTCGGACGCGGCCCCGGCGGCTCACGAGGTGCCGGACGACTCCCCGGCGTACGTCGTCCCCCGCGCGGGGGTGACGGTCACCCGGCGCGACCTCGCCGACCGGGTGCGCGCGTGGGAGGACCGCGGCGTCTGTCCTCCGCTGCCCGCACGGGTGGCGTGGAACACGGACCTCGGCTCCGCCGCCCCGGTTCCGCAGTGGGTCCGGGTCTGCCGCGGCGACACCCTGCTGCTGCCGACCGGTGAACTGTCCGCCGATCCACGGTTGTTCGCGCGGTTCCTGAGCGCGTATGGGGCCACCGACCTCGACACCACCCCGTCCCACTGGGAGGTTCTGCGTCCGTACGTGGTGCCCGGAGGGAAGAGCGGCACCCCGCTGCGGCTGTTCCTCGACGGCGAGCCCACCTCCCAGGCCCCTGATGCGAACCTGCCCGCCGAAGCCCCGCAGTTCCTCGGCCTCTTCGAGAAGCTCGCCGGAACCACTCCGAACGCCACCGCCCTGCTGTTCGGGGAGGAAGCGGTCTCGTACGCGGAGCTCGACGCCCGCGCGAACCGGCTGGCCCATGTGCTGGCCGCGCGGGGCGCCGGGCCGGAGACGGTGGTCGCCTCGGCGCTCGACCGCTCGGTGGAGCTGGTCGTCGCGGTCCTGGCGGTGATGAAGTCCGGGGCCGCCCACCTTCCCGTGGACCCCGGTTACCCGGAGCCCCGCATCGCCCACATCCTGGGCGACGCGGCCCCCGCCCTGCTGCTCGCGGATGCGGGCACGGTCCTTCCGGCCGGCGTGGCGGTCCCCCGGGTCGACCTGGACGATCCGGAGACGCGCGCGGCGCTGCGGCGCGCCCCGGCGTCCGGCCCGCCGGACGGCGCCCGGCGGACGGCGGGCGACCTGCCCGCGTACGTCATCTACACCTCCGGGTCCACGGGCCTGCCCAAGGGCGTGGCCGTCACCCGTTCCGGTCTCGCCAACCTGGCCGCCCACCAGCGCGCCACCCTCGCGGTGGACGCCGGCAGCCGTGTCCTGCAGTTCGCCTCGCCCAGCTTCGACGCGTTCTTCTGGGAGCTGGCGATGACGCTGTCCGCGGGGGCCGCGCTCGTCCTGGCGCCCGCCCGCGGTCTGCTGCCCGGGCCCGGCCTGTGCCGTCTCGCCGACGAACGGCGGGTCACCCACGCGACCCTGCCCCCGTCGGTGCTGCGCGTCCTGACGCCCGACGCCCTCCCGCGCGTCCGTGTCCTGGTCGCCGCCGGTGAGGCCCTGGACGCGGGACTGCGGCGGCGCTGGGCTCCGGGGCGCACGCTGATCAACGCGTACGGGCCGACGGAGACCACGGTCTGCGCCACCATGAGCCGGCCCCTCACGGAGGACGCCGCCGTGCCGCCGATCGGCGGGGCGATCCGGAACACGCGCCTGCACGTCCTCGACGCCGCCCTGCGGCCGGTGCCCGCCGGAGTGGCGGGCGAGCTGTACGTCGCGGGGGCGGGCCTGGCCCGCGGCTACCTCGGCCGGCCCGGTCTGACGGCGCAGCGCTTCGTCGCGGATCCGTACGGCCCGGCCGGGACGCGGATGTACCGCACCGGCGATCTGGCCCGCTGGAACACTTCGGGCGAACTGGAGTTCGCCGGGCGTACGGACGATCAGGTCAAGGTGCGGGGACACCGGATCGAACCGGGCGAGATCGAGGCCCGGCTCACCGCCCACCCCCGGGTGTCCGCCGCCGCGGTGACCGTGCGCGAGGACCGGGACGGCGACCGGAGGCTCGTCGCCTACGTCCGCCGTGACGCGCTCACGTCGGCACACCCGAGCGAGACGGACCGCGTCGCCGAGTGGCGGCGCGTCCACGACGCCGTACCGGACGAGGCCGAACCGGCCGCCTTCGGCGAGGACTTCACCGGGTGGAGGAGCGGATACGACGGCAGCGCGATTCCGGTGGAGAACCTGCGGGAGTGGCGCGACGCGACCGTACGCGGCATCCGCGCCCTTCGGCCGCGACGCATCCTCGAACTCGGCGTCGGCAGCGGTCTGTTGCTGTCGCAGCTCGCCTCCGAGGCGGAGACCTACTGGGGTCTCGACCTCTCGCCCCGGGTGATCGAACGGCTGCGCGCGCAGGTGGACGAGCGCCCGGATCTGGCCGGTCGGGTCGTCCTGCGCAGCGGACCGGCCGACGACCACGAGGGCGTCCCCCGCGGGTACTTCGACGCGGTCGTCCTCAACTCCGTCGTCCAGTACTTCCCCAGCGGGCGCTATCTCGCCCGGGTGCTCGCGCTCGCGGCGGCGGCCCTGGCTCCCGGTGGCTCGGTGTTCGTCGGCGACGTCCGGCACCGGGGCCTCGCGGACGTCTTCCACGGGGCCGTCGCGGCCCGCTCGACAGGCGCCGGGCCCGGGAGCGCCGAGCACCGCCGGGCCGTGGCCCGCGGCCTGGCCACGGAGCCGGAACTGCTGGTGGACCCGGAGTTCTTCCGGTCACTGACGGCCGCGGCGGAGGATCCCGGGCCGCTCTTCACGAGCTGCGACGTGCGGCTGAAGCGGGGCACCCACCACGACGAACTGACCCGCTACCGCTACGACGTGGTCCTGCGCCGCACCGGCGACGCGCGGCCGCGCAGCGGCGCGGTGACGGAACTGCTGTGGGGTGCGGACGTCCGTACCCTCGACGAGCTCGCCGCCGCCCTGCGGGACCGCGCGCGGGACGCCGTACCCGTCCGGCTGGCCGGGGTGCCCAACGCGCGCCTCGCCGAGGATCTCCGCGCGTCGGGCGTGTCTCCCGTATCCGGCCAGGACCCTGAGGACCTGGCGCGCCTCGGGGAACGACTCGGGTACCGCGTCGCGGTGCGCTGGTCCGCGAAGGCGGGACCCGATCACGTCGACGTCGAATTCGCCTGCGGGGAGCGGGACTTCCCCGAGGAGGCC
This sequence comes from Streptomyces laurentii, assembly GCF_040635425.1. Lineage (NCBI taxonomy): Bacteria > Bacillati > Actinomycetota > Actinomycetes > Kitasatosporales > Streptomycetaceae > Streptomyces > Streptomyces laurentii. The sequence continues at coordinate 157,396 of NZ_JBEYHT010000009.1, forward strand.
GAGGCCGGGACCGGTCCGGCGGGGGATCCCGAGCGCCACGTCAACATGCCCTTCGCGATGTCCGACGACGCGGAGATCGCCGCGTCGGTCGGCGCGTGGGCGGCGGCGTACCTCCCCGGGTACATGGTGCCGTCCGCGATCGTCGTCCTGGACGAGTTCCCGCTCACCCCGCACGGCAAGCTCGACCGGGCCGCCCTGCCCGCCCCGGACGGGCCGCGCGGCGCCCGGCGCGGGACCGGCCGCCCTCCACGGACCCCTCAGGAAGCGGCCCTGTGCCGGATGTACGCGGAGATCCTCGGACTCCCCGCGCCGGAACCGACGGAACCGGCGGCGAGCCCTGCGGGCGAGGGCGCGCCAGGGGACACGGCGTACGCGGTGGGGGTCGACGACAACTTCTTCGAGCTCGGCGGCCATTCACTCCTCGTCACCCGGCTGGTGGGCCGGGTCCGCGCCGAGCTGGGGGTGGAACTCCACGTGGGCGCGGTCTTCGACACACCCACACCGGCCGGCCTCGCGTCCCGGCTCACGGGAGCCCGCAAGGCGAGGCCCGCCCTGCGGAGGATGCCTCGCCCCGACTGACGGCGGCGCGGTCCCGCGACACCGACCGGATCACGTACGAGCAGGGTCATCGAAGGATTCCCGATGGACTTCAGCCTTTTCTACTTCGCCGACGACAGCACACCGGACGGGGACGCCGGACGGTACGAACTCCTCCTTGAGGGAGCCCGGTTCGCCGACCGGCACGGCTTCCGCGCCGTGTGGACGCCCGAACGCCACTTCCATCCCTTCGGGGGGCTCTACCCGAACCCGTCGGTGGTGGGCGCCGCCCTGGCGATGGTCACGAACACCGTCGCCATCCGCGCCGGGAGCGTCGTCGCGCCCCTCCACCACCCGCTGCGGATCGCCGAGGAATGGTCGGTCGTGGACAACCTCTCCGGCGGCCGGGCCGGAGTGTCCCTCGCGTCCGGCTGGCACCCGGTGGACTTCGCGCTCGGCCGGGTGCCGTACGAGGACCGCAAACGCGCGCTGGCCGACGGCATCGAGCAGCTCCGCGGGCTGTGGCGCGGGGACGGCCACGAGGTCGTGGACGGCAACGGCGTCCCGGCGACCGTACGGATCTTCCCGCCGCCGGTGCAGCGGGAGCTGCCGCTCTGGGTGACCAGCGCCGGCGACGCCGGCACCTTCCGTACGGCGGCGGCCACGCGGGCCGGGGTCCTCACCCATCTGCTGCACCAGGACGTCGACGAACTCGCCGCGAAGATCGCCGCGTACCGGCGGACCGCGCGGGAGACGCACGACGGCTGGGAGGGGCATGTCGTCCTGATGCTGCACACCTTCCTCGGCACCGACCGGGACGAGGTGCGCGCCACCGTCGACGGGCCGCTGCGCGCCTACTTGAGGAGTTCGGTCCATCTCCTCGCCCGCTCGTTCGGCGCCCTCGACCCGGACTTCGACATCGACGCGCTGGAGGACGAGGACCTCGACTTCCTCGTCGACCAGTCCTTCGACACCTACTTCGGGCAACGGGGACTGTTCGGGACGGTGGAGGACGCGGCGCCGGTCGTGGAGCGACTGCGCGGCGCCGGTGTGGACGAGATCGCCTGCCTGATCGACTTCGGCATCGGCACCAAGACCGTCCTGGACGGACTGCACCACCTGAACACCCTGCGCGAAGCATCCGCGGCGCACTGATCCGAGAGAGCTGAGAGGCCGAGAACACCGTGATCCCTCTGTCGTTTTCGCAGTCGCGGTTCTGGTTCCAGGGAGAGCTGGACCGCGGCGGCGACTCGCCCAACACCTCGATGGCGCTCCGGCTGACGGGCCGGCTGGACGTCGGGGCGCTGCGCGACGCGCTGCGGGACGTGGTGACGCGGCACGAAAGCCTCCGCACCGTCATTCCGGTCACCGACGGAGTGCCCGGGCAGCGGATCCTGGAGCCGACGGCCATCGAGCTGCCCGTGCGGCGGATCTCCGACGAGGACGTCGAGACGGCCGTGGCGGACGCGGCCGGACACCTCTTCGACCTGGCGCGCGAGATCCCGCTGCGGGCCGTGCTGCTCGCCGTCGACTCCCCGGACCGCCCGGTGCCCCGAGACGAGCACCAGCACCCCGTCCATGTACTGGCGATCACCGTGCACCACATCGCCATCGACGGATGGTCCGTCGCACCGTTCCTCCGCGACCTGTCGCACGCCTACACCGCGCGTCTCGACGGCCGCCCTCCGTCCTGGGAGGAACTTCCCTTCCAGTACGTGGACTTCGCCCTCTGGCAGCGCGAGCAGCTCGGCGCGGCCGACGACCCCGACAGCCTCCTCGTCGAGCAACTGGCCCACTGGACCCGGGCTCTCGCCGGCGCGCCCGCCGAACTCCCGCTCCCCACCGACCGGCCGCGCCGCTCCACCTCCGTCCGCCGGGCCGGCACCGTCCCCTTCCATCTGCCGCCCGACAGCCACCGGCTCCTCTCCCGGCTCGCCCTCCGGCACGGCGCCAGCACCTTCATGGTGCTGCACGCGGCCCTCGCGGGGCTGCTCGCGCGGCTGGGCGCGGGCAGCGACATCGTGGTCGGCAGCCCGGTCGCGGGACGCACCGACGCCGGCCTCGACGACCTCGTCGGCTGCTTCGTGAACACCGTCGTCATCCGGACCGACACCTCCGGCGACCCCGACTTCCACGAGCTGCTCCAGCGGGCCCGGACGGGCGTCGTGGCGGCCCTCGACCATCAGGACGTGCCCTTCGAGCAGGTCGTGGAGGCCGTCAACCCGGTGCGGTCGGCGGCCCGGCACCCACTCTTCCACGTCATGCTCAGCCTGCAGAACTACGCGGGTGCCTCCGTGCGCCTCCCTCACCTCGACACCCGGCTGCTGGACTACACGCACCGGACGGTCACCTACGACCTGCTCCTCGACGTCACGGAGAGGGACGGGGCGCTCGACGGCGCCCTGGTCTACGCCCGCGACCTCTTCGACCACGCCACCGCCGAGCGGCTGGCCCGCTGCTTCACCGCCTTCCTCAGCGAGGCGGTCGCCGCGCCGGAGCGGCGCGTCGGCGGTCTGGAACTCCTCGGCCCCGCCGAGCGCCGTACGACGCTGGAGACGTGGAACGGCCGGGACACGACGCTGCCGGCCGGTTCCGTGCCGGAGCTGCTGCGGCAACGCGCGGCCGCCGCGCCCGGCGACACCGCGGTGGTCTGCGGCACGTCCCGGCTCAGTTACGCGGAGCTCGACGCCCGGGCCGACCTCCTCGCGCGCCGGCTGCGCCGTCGGGGCGCGGGTCCGGAGCGGCTGGTCGCGGTCGCCCTGGACCGCTCGGCCGACCTGGTCGTCGCCCTGCTCGCCGTACTGAAGACGGGTGCCGGCTACCTCCCTCTGGACCCGCGCAATCCGGAGGAACGGCAGCGTACGGTCCTTCAGGAGGCCCGGCCCTGCCTGCTCCTGGCGGACGCGTCCACGCGGGAGCGGGCCGAGGACCTCGTGGGCGGGCCACTGGACCCGCCGGTGGTCCTGGCCGAGGACACCGCGTCGGACGACCCCGATCCGGACGAGCGCGGGTGGCCGCACATCACCGGCGACCAGGCCGCGTACGCGATGTACACGTCCGGCTCCACCGGCCACCCCAAGGGCGTCCTGGTGACCCACCGGAACATCGTCGCGCTCGCCGCCGATCCCTGCTGGGCGGCGGACGGCGGCCACACGCGGGTGCTGGCCCACTCGCCGCACTCCTTCGACGCCTCGACGTACGAGCTGTGGGTGCCGCTGCTCCGCGGCGGCACGGTCGTGATGGCACCGGCCGGCGACTCCTCGCCGCGGGCGCTGGAGCGGGCCGTGGCCGAAGGCGGTGCGACGAGCGCGTTCCTCACCACCGCGCTCTTCAACCTGCTGGTGGCGGAGGGGAGTTCGATCTTCGGCCGGCTCGGGCATGTCTGGACGGGCGGCGAGCAGCCGTCGGGCGAGGCCATCCGGCGACTCCTGACCGACTTCCCCGGCACCACGCTGAACCATGTCTACGGACCGACCGAGAACACGACGTTCACCACCTTCCGGCGTCTGGACCCGGCCCGGGACGCGGACGGCGGCAAGCCGCCCATCGGCCGGCCCATGGCGAACACGCGCGTGTACGTACTGGACGAACGGCTCCGGCCGGTGCCCGTGGGGGTGCCGGGCGAGCTGTACGTGGCGGGTGCCGGGCTGGCCCGCGGCTACCTCGGCCGCCCGGGGCTCACCGCGGCCCGCTTCGTCGCCGACCCGTACGGCGCGCCCGGTACCCGCGTGTACCGCACCGGGGACCTAATCCGCTGGACCGCCGACGGCGAACTCGACTTCCTCGGACGCACCGACGAGCAGGTCAAGATACGCGGCTTCCGCATCGAACCCCGCGAGATCCAGGCCGTCCTGGAACGCCATCCGGCCGTGGCCCGCGCCGCCGTCCTCGTCCGCGAGGACCGGCCCGGGGAGCGTGCTCTCGTCGCCTACGTCGTCCCGGCCGGGGACGTCGACGGCGATCCCACGCACGCTCTCGCGGCGCACGCGCGGCGGGCTCTGCCCGACTACATGGTTCCCGCTGTCGTCGTGCTCCCCGACGGGCTTCCTCTCACGTCCAACGGCAAGCTCGACCGGGCCGCCCTGCCCGCCCCCGCGCGGGGCACCGGCTCCGGCCGTCCGCCGCGCACGCCCGGCGAACGGCTGGTGTGCGCGCTGTTCGCCGAGATCCTCGGGGTGCCGACGGTCGGCGCGGACGACGACTTCTTCGCGCTCGGCGGCCATTCCCTGCTGGCCATCCGGCTGGTGAACCGGCTGCGCGAGGCACTGGACGACGGGCAGGACGGCGTCGGACTGCGGACGGTCTTCGAGGCACCGACGCCCGCCGGTCTCGCGGCGAGATTCAAGGACGCGGGCACCGCCGTCCGCAGCCCGCTGCGGCGCCGGCCGCGCGGCGATGCCCTGCCGCCGTCGTTCTCCCAACTGCGCTTCTGGATGCAGGGCGAGCTGACGGAAGGCGCCGCCGCGCACACCGTCACGACCGCCCTGCGGCTGACGGGGCCCCTGGACACCGGAGCCCTGTCGGCGGCACTGGGGGACGTGGTGACGCGGCACGAGAGTCTGCGCACCATCTTCCCGGTCAGCGACGGGGAGCCCCATCAACTCATCCTGGACGCCGATGAGTTCGGCAAGATCGTACTGCCGGTGCGGGAGGTGTCACAGCAGGACGTCCAGGCGGCGGTGTTCGCGGCCTCGGAGCACGAGTTCGATCTGGCGCGGGACATACCGGTGCGGGCCGAACTCTTCGCCTGCGCCCCCGAGGAGCACGTCCTCGCGGTCACGATGCACCACATCGCCTTCGACGGCTGGTCCGCCGCGCCCTTCCTGCGCGACCTCTCCACGGCCTACGCCGCCCGACTGCTCGGACAGGCTCCCGACTGGCCGGAACTCCCTGTCCAGTACGCCGACTTCACCTTGTGGCAGCGCGAGGAACTCGGGGCGTCCGACGACCCCGAGAGCTCTTTCGCCCGGCAGCTCGCCCACTGGACCGGCACGCTGGCCGGCGCCCCCGACGAGGTCCCGCTGCCCACCGACCGGGCCCGCCCCGCCGTCGCCGGCCGGCGAGCCGGAACGGTGCCGTTCCGGCTCGCTCCGGAGTACCACGCGCACCTGACCGCCCTGGCGCGCGAGCACGGCGCGAGCGTCTTCATGGTGCTGCACGCCGCGCTGGCGGCCCTGCTGCGGCAGCTCGGCGCCGGCACGGACATCCTGGTCGGCAGCCCGGTCGCGGGCCGCACCGACAGCGGTCTCGACGACCTGGTCGGCTGCTTCGTGAACACCGTGGTCGTGCGGACCGACGCCTCCGGGGACCCGGACTTCGGCGATCTGCTCGACCGCGTCCGCGACCGAGTCCTCGCCGCGCTGGAGAACCAGGACGTGCCCTTCGAGCAGGTCGTGGAGGCCGTCAACCCCGCGCGGTCGGCGGCCCGGCACCCGCTCTTCCAGGTCATGCTCAGCCTCCAGAACAACGCGGCCGGGGCCGTGGAACTCCCGGGCCTCCAGGCCGGCTTCCCGTACCGCGGCCGGTACCGGACGGTCGCCTTCGACCTGCTCTTCGATCTCACCGAGTCCGACGGGGGTCTGGACGGTGCCCTCGTCTACGCCCGCGACCTCTTCGACCACGCCACCGCCGAGCGGCTCGCCGGATACTTCACCCGCCTTCTCGCCACCGCGGTCGCCCACCCCGCACGGCCGGTGCGGCAGCTGGACATCCTGTCCCCCGCCGAGCGGCACACCCTCCTCACGGAGTGGAGCGGGCCGCGGCCGGCGGCCGACGCGGGGCCGCGAACCGGCTCGGTGCCGCAGTGGTTCCGGGACCAGGCGGCCGGAACGCCCGACGCCACGGCGGTACTTCAGGGCGCCCGCCGGCTCTCGTACGGGGAGCTCGACGCGCGGGTGGACCGACTGGCCGGGCAGCTGCGGGAGCGCGGCGCCGGCCCCGAGCGGCTGATCGCCGTGGCCATGAACCGCACGCCCGACCTCCTGGTGGCGCTCCTCGCCGTCCACCGGACCGGTGCCGCGTACCTTCCGGTCGATCCGTACCACCCCAAGGACCGGGTGGCACGGATCCTGTCCGAGGCCGCGCCGCTCCTGGTGCTCTCGGACCGCGCCACCCGCGACGCGCTCGGCGCCGGCGACTGGCTCGCCCTGGACGACCCCCGGCTCGCCGCCTCACTCGCCGCCGGGACCGGGTCCGACGTCCCGGGCGAGCGCCCGGAGCAGGCGATCCCGGCCGACGGCACGGCGTACGTCCTCTACACCTCGGGTTCGACGGGCCTGCCGAAGGGGGTCGCGGTCACCCATCGCAATCTCGCCCATCTCCTCGCCGCCATGCGCGGCCGGCTGCCGCTCGGCCCCGCCGACCGGCTGCTCGCCGTCACGACCGTCGCCTTCGACATCGCCCACCTGGAACTCCTCCTGCCGCTGCTCGACGGCGCCGCGGTCGTCCTCGCCTCGCCCGACGAGGTGCGCGACCCGCAGGCCCTCGGCCGGCTGATCGGACGGCACCGGGTCACCGCCGTCCAGGCGACGCCCTCGCTGTGGTCCGGCCTGGTGGCCGAAGTGCCGGACACGGTCCGGGGCCTGCGCGTCCTGGTCGGCGGCGAGGCACTGCCGCCCGCCCTGGCTGGCGGTCTCACCGCGCTGGCCGCGGAGGTCACCAATGTGTACGGGCCGACGGAGACGACCATCTGGTCCCTCGCGGCTCCGATCGGCCCGCACAACGCGGAGCGCCCGCCGCTCGGCTCCCCGCTGGGCGACACCCGGGTGTACGTCCTGGACGAGGTGCTGCGGCCGGTGCCCGTGGGCGTGCCGGGCGAGCTGTACATCGGGGGCGCGGGGGTGGCCCGGGGCTATCGGGGCCGCCCGGGGCTGACCGCCGAGCGGTTCGTCGCCGATCCGTACGGTCCGCCCGGCGCCCGCCTATACCGCACCGGCGATCTGGTCCGGTGGACCGCCGACGGGGAACTCGACTTCCTCGGGCGCACCGACGACCAGGTGAAACTGCGCGGCTTCCGGATCGAGCCTCGCGAGATCGAGGCGGTCCTGGACCGGCACCAGCGCGTCACCCGCAGCGCCGTCGTCGTACGCGAGGACCGGCCGGGCGAGCTCCGTCTCGTCGCCTACGCCGTCGCTTGCGGGGATGGCGTAGGCGACGCTCCTGGCACCGTCGACGCACTCGGCGCCGACCTCACCGAGTGGGCGCGGCGGGAACTTCCGCCGTACATGGTCCCGTCCGTCGTCGTGCTGTCCGACGGGCTGCCGCTCACGCCCAACGGCAAGCTCGACCGTTCCGCGCTGCCCGCCCCGAACGGATCCGCTTCCCCCTCCCGTACGTCCCGGGAGCCGGGCACCCCCGCCGAGAAGATCCTCTGCGAACTGTTCGCCGCCATCCTCGGGCGGCCCGACGTGGGCGTCGAGGACGACTTCTTCGATCTCGGCGGCGACAGCATCGTGTCCATCCGGCTGGTGTCACGGGCCCGCTCGCGGGGTCTGGCGATCTCCACCCGGGACGTCTTCCGGTACCGTACGGTCGCCGAACTGGCCGCGCACGCGAAGGAACGGAAGCCGAAGGCGGGTGCGACCGGCGCGGCGGTGGCTCCGGACTCGGGATCGGGATCCGAATCGGCGTCGGCATCGGCATCGGCATCGGCATCGGCACCTACGCCGTCGGCCGGCGAGGTGCCGCTCACCCCGATCGTCCACTGGCAGCGCGAACGGGGCGGCCCCGTCGACGGCTTCCACCAGTCCGTGCTCGTCCGCACCCCGGCGGACCTGACCCTGCCACGGCTGCGGACGCTGATCCGGGCGCTGCTCGACCGGCACGACGCGTTGCGGACACGGCTGACGCGCACCCCGGTGTGGCGCCTTGAGACCCTGCCGCGCGGCACGGTCGACGCGGCCGAGCGTGTCGTACGGATCGACACGGCCGGCCTCGCCGCCGGGGAGCTCGCGGACCTGGTCCGAGCCGAGGCGGACGCGGCACGTCGGCGACTTGCGCCCGGCGACGGGAACATGCTCCAGACGGTGTGGTTCGACGCGGGTCCCGGCCTGCCCGGACGACTGCTCCTGATGATCAACCACCTTGTGGTGGACGGCGTTTCGTGGCGCATCCTCCTGGAAGACCTGGGCACCGGCGCCGCCCCCAGGACGGCGGGGCCGGACTTCACCCCCGTATCGTTCGCCGACTGGGGACACCGGCTGGAGCGCGAGGCGCGGAGCCGAGAGGCCGAACTCCCCTTCTGGCGTGAGCTCGTCGAGGGAGCGGACGATCTCGTCCCCGGCGCGAAGCTTGTGGCGTCACGCGATGTCGAGGGCACGAAGCGCACCGTCACCCGGGTGCTCCCCGCCGACCGGACGTCGCGGCTCCTGACGAGCGTGCCCGCCCGACTGGGCGTCGGGGTGAACGCGGTGCTGCTGGGCGCCCTCAGCGCCGCCGCGGTCCACTGGCGCACAACGGACGTGCCTGCATTGGCGTCTGACGGAGCGACACCTCACGGCGACGCGCCCTTCCTCGTGGACGTCGAGGGACACGGCCGTGAGGAGATCGCCGACGGCCTCGATCTGTCGGCGACCGTGGGCTGGTTCACCAGCATGTTCCCCGTGCGGCTCCCGGGCCGGACGGACGATCCGGGCCGCACCGTACGGGCCGTGGACGAGCAGCTCGGGAGCATGCCGGACAAGGGACTCGGCTTCGGTCTGCTGCGCTATCTGCATCCGGAGACCGCGCCCGTGCTCGGGGCGTGGCCCCGGGCGCAGGTTCTGTTCAATTACCTGGGCAGGTTCGACCGGCCGGACGACACCGACTGGAGTCTGGCGCCGGAAGTCGGTGCCGTCGCCGGAGGCGGCGACCCCGAGATGCCCCTGACGCACCTCCTGGAGGTGTCGGCGATCGTCCACGACCGCGGGGACCGGCCGGAACTCCACGTCACCTGGGCGTATCCGGAGGCCCTGCTGGAGCGGACCCGGGTGGAGGCCCTGGCCGACGCCTGGTTCGAGGCCCTGCAGGCCCTGGAGAACCTGACCGCAGCACGTACCGGCGAACCGGGAGAGACGGCGTGACCGCAGCAGACCACACCCACGAGGACACTGCCGGGCGGACGTCGAGACCGGCGCCGCTTCAGCAAGGGCTGTTCTTCCACACGGCGTTCGACGCTGACGGCCAGGACATCTACACCACCCAGTTGACCCTGGAGTTCGTCGGTCCGCTCGACCCCGGTCTGCTGCGCGAGGTCTGCCGGGTGCTCCAGGACCGGCACGACAGTCTGCGTTCGGGATTCCGTACGGACGCCTCGGGCGCGCCGGTCCGGTTCGTGCTGCCCGAGGTCCCGGTGGACTGGCGGACGGCCGATCTCACCGGAACGGCGCCCGCCGGCCGGCAGGCCGAGGCCGCGCGGCTCGTCGAGGAGGAGCGCCGGCGGCGCTTCGACACCGCCCGGCCGCCGCTGATCCGCTACCTGCTGATCCGCCTGGACGACGCCCGATGGCGCTTCGTGCTGACGAACCACCACATCATCCTGGACGGCTGGTCCACTTCGATCCTTCTCGACGAGCTGTTCCGGCTGTACGACGCCGCTGCGGGGGCGGATGCGAGTGATGCCGGTGCGGGTGATGCCGGTGCGGGTGCCGCGTCGGACCTGCTGCCGGCCGCCCCCTCGTACACCTCCTATCTGGACTGGCTCGGCGAAGTGGACCCGGAGTGGTCCCGCGAAGCCTGGGCGGAGGCCCTGGCCGGAATCGAGGGGCCGACGCTGGTGGCTCCGCGGGCGCAGGGCTCGGGCACGGTGGTGCCCGAGCGGGTGCTGCGCACGCTGCCCGCCGCGCACACCGCGGCGCTGACGGACCGGGCACGGGAGGCGGGGGTCACCCTCGGCACGGTGATGCAGGTGGCCTGGGGGCTGGTGCTGCGGCAGCTGACCGGGCAGAGCGACGTGCTGTTCGGGATGACGGTGTCGGGGCGGGCCGCCGATGTCGACGGCGTCGAGGCGATGGTCGGGCTGCTCATCAACACCGTTCCGACGCGGGTGCGGATCGACCCGCGGGACACACTGCTCGAACTCCTCGAACGGGTCCAGGACGAACAGCTCGACCTGTTCGAGCACCATCACGTCGGACTGACGGAGATCCAGCAACAGGCGGGTTTCGGGGCCCTGTTCGACACCACGACCGTCTTCGACAACTATCCGATGGCCTCGGGCGAACGCCGTCTCGGCGAGGCGCTGCTCACCGGGGTCACGGGGTTCGACGCCACCCACTATCCGCTGTCCCTGATCTGCACGCCGGCCGAGGAGCTGGGCATCCGGATCGACTTCCGGCCCGATCTGCTCGCACGGGAGGCGGTGGAGGGGATCGCCGAGCGGTTCGCGCGGATCCTCACGGCGATCGCCGAGGATCCGTACCGTACGGCCGGCAGCCTGCCCGTCCTGTCGGACGGCGAGCGCCGGCGGGTGCTGGAGGACTGGAACGCCACCGCCCGCCCGGTGGCGCCGGTCACGCTGCCCGCGCTGATCGAGGCGCGCGCCGCGCGGATCCCGGATCGTCCCGCCCTCTCGTACCAGGGCCGGATCCTCGGGTACGACGAGCTCAACCGGCGGGCGAACCGTCTGGCGCGTGTGCTGCTCACCGAGGGCGCGGGGCCGGAGACCCGGGTGGCCCTGGCACTGCCGCGGACCGCGGACATGGTCGTCGCGCTGCTCGCCGTCCTCAAGACGGGGGCCGCTTATGTGCCGGTCGACGTGCGCTACCCGGCCGACCGGGTGGCCCGGATGCTCGGCGACGCGCGGCCCCGGCTCGCGGTGGTCACCGAGGCGACCAGGGACGTGCTGCCGGCGGGGACGCCCGCGCTCGTCCTGGACGATCCCGCGGTGACGCGGCGCGCCGGGGAGCAGGACGACGCGGATGTCACGGACGCGGAGCGGCCGGAACCGCTCCTCCCCAGACACCCGGCCTATGTCATCTACACGTCGGGCACCACAGGTGTCCCCAAGGGTGTGGTCGTCGAGCACATGAACGCCGTCAACTTCGTGGCGACCGTCGAGGACCACTTCGGCGCCGACGGCATGGCGCGGGTGCTGGCGTCCACCTCGCTCAGCTTCGACGTGTCGGTCTTCGAGATCGTCACGACCCTGGCGCTGGGCGGCCGGCTGGAGCTGGTCGACGACCTGTTCGCGCTGCTCGAACGGGACGGCTGGGAGGGCAGCCTGGTCAGCGGCGTCCCCTCGGCGGTGGCGAGCATGCTGGCGGGCGGCGCCTTCGCGGTGTCGGCCCGGCACGTGGTGCTCGGCGGGGAGGCGATCCCGCACGCCCTGCTGCGCGAGCTGCGGGAGCGGGTGCCCGGCTGCGCGGTCACCAACATCTACGGCCCCACCGAGGCGACCACGTACTCGACCTGGTGGCGCAGCGGCGACGAGGACGGCGACGGCGACCCGCCGATCGGCCGGCCGGTGCCCAACGCCCGTATGTACGTGCTGGATCCATGGCTCCAGCCGGTCGCCGTGGGACAGCCGGGCGAGCTGTACATCGCCGGCGCAGGCGTCACCCGCGGCTATCTGAACCGGCCCGCGCTGTCCGCGGAACGCTTCGTGGCCTGCCCGTTCGGCGCGCCCGGCGGCCGGATGTACCGCACGGGCGACCAGGTGCGGTGGCGGGCCGACGGACAGCTGGAGTACCTGGGCCGGCTCGACGGCCAGGTGAAGATCCGCGGCTTCCGGATCGAGCTCGGCGACGTGGAGGCCGCCCTGCTGCGGCACGCGGGCGTGGCGCAGGCCGTCGCGGTCGTACGGGAGGACCGGGCGGGCGACCGCAGGCTGGTCGCGTACGCCGTGGCGGCCGCGCCCGGCACACCGCTCGACGGGGCGGAGCTGCGGCGGTTCACCCGTGACACGCTGCCGGACTACATGGTGCCGTCGGCGGTGGTGCAGCTGGAGCGGTTCCCGCTGATGCCGAACGGCAAGCTGGACCGGTCGGCCCTGCCGGCCCCCACGTACGCCGCCACCGCCCGCCGGGAGGCGGCCCACGCGCACGAGGAGCCGCTGTGCGCGCTGTTCGCCGAGGTACTCGGGACGGACCGGGTCGGCCCCGACGACGGCTTCTTCGATCTGGGCGGGCACTCCCTGCTCGCGACCCGGCTGGTGAGCCGGGTGCGCGCGGTCCTCGGCACCGAGCTCACCGTCCGCGCCCTGTTCGAGGCGCCGACCCCGGCGGCCCTCGCCCGCCGGCTCGACGACGGGACGGACGGCTCCGGCCTGGACGTGCTGCTGCCGCTGCGGACCGGCGGACACGCGCGACCGCTGTTCGCGGTGCACGCGGCGAGCGGCCTCGCCTGGCCGTACGCCCGGCTGCTGCCGCACCTCGATCCGGACGTCCCGCTGTACGGACTCCAGGCCCCGAGCCTCACCGATCCGGCGGGCGGCGCGCGCAAGCCGGAGGAGCTGGTACGGGAGTACGCGCGCCGGATCCTGGAGGTCCAGCCGGAGGGCCCGTACCGGCTGCTCGGCTGGTCGGTCGGCGGCACCCTCGCCTACGCGGTGGCGGCGGAGCTGGTGGAGACGGGCCACGCGGTCGAGTTCGTGGCCCTGCTCGACTCCTACCCGGCGCCCGACGATCTGCCCGACTGGGAGGAGACCCACCGCCACGTGTCCGGCTCGGCCGGCTTCACCGCCGACGGAACACCACCGGAGCAGATCGCCCTCCTCGGCGAGCACGTGGTGGACGGCGCCCGACTCGCGGTCCGCTCGGCCGTCGACGCCCTCCGCACCCCTCCCGCGCACACCCACGGCGTGGACATCCTCCACTTCCGCGCCACGACGGACGCCCCGGACACCGCTCCGAGCGCCTGGCGGGCACACAGCGGCGGCCGGCTCTCGGCCTACGACATCCCCTGCGGCCACTACGAGATGCTGGACCCCGCTCCCCTGGCCACGATCGGCGCGGTGTTGTCGGACCGGTCCACGGGGTGAGCCTCGACGCACGGCTCAACGCCCTCTCGGGGAGGGCGTGATACGCCGGGCGAACGCACCGCGAGGCGGTGGGACGGACACCGTGGTGCTCGTCCCACCGCCTCGTCCACCGGCCCCGAGGGGATCAGGCGGATCAGATGGTCTGCCAGAGCGCGGGAACGTTCGGCGGCTCCCAGCCCGGGTAGGCGGTGTGGCCCTGGAGGCACCGGTAGCGGACGCCGTTGTAAGTCACGACGTCACCGGCGGCGTAGGTCGCGCCCAGCTGCCAGGTGCTCTCCCCACCACCGCCGCTCACGGTGAGGGTGTAGGTGGTGGTGTGCACCACGTGGCTCGAACTACCCCCGCGGGTGCGGGGACGACCCGCCGAACCCGGCCCGGCCGGGCAGGCCGAGCGAACTACCCCCGCGGGTGCGGGGACGACGTCCGGCGCGTACAGAGACCGTCCGCCAGGGTGGAACTACCCCCGCGGGTGCGAGGACGACACTTCGTGGCCAGGGGATTTATCTCGTGGTCACGGCGTTTTACTTCGCCTCGTTCGAGGGCCGCCATGCCTGGCCTCCTTGGCGTGGGCGGGCGATCAGAGTCAGTCCGTCGAAGTCCACGGGTGTCCACCGGTCACGGCCAGCCGTGCGGGTGGTCCATCCTTGCTCCGTCATCGCTGGTTCGATCATGACGGCTTGCCCGTCGTGGATTCGCTCGGCGAGGACGGTCCAGAGGCGGTCGCGGATGCGCGGGTTGGGGTTGCCGACGTAGATGCCGGCGGCGACTTCGACGAACCATCGGGTGAGATGTCCTCGGAGGCCGGGCGGTGCCGCGATGAGGACGACCACGGTCGTTCCGGTGCTCACGGTGCCGACTCTCCTGTGGTGGGGCCTTCCTCTTCTTCCGGTTCCGGGATGACGCCGAGGTGGTCTGTCGCACTCCAGTTGCGGCCACCGCTGACGACGGTGTCGCCTTCGTCCCAGAGGCCTCCGAAGTCATCGTCCGGCATGACGGTGTCCTCGGGGACGAGAAGGCGCTTGATGTCGGCGACGATCCGGGGCAGGAGTTTGCCGTGGACGACTGCGTCCCGGAGGGCGGTGCGTGCGTCCCGCTCCGAGGTCAGGCCCTGGGCTGCCAGGTCGAAGGCGAGCGGGATGGTGAACTCGGCCTTGTAGAGGTCGGCGATGTCGAGTACGAAGGACAGCGCGTTGCCGGTGTGGACGAAGCCGAGAGCGGGGCTGGCTCCGAGTGGTGACGGCAGCGTGGCAGACGCCGTAGAGGGCCGAGTTGACGGCGGACAGCAGGCGGTTGACGTCGTCGCCCGCGGCAAAAGCGTCACCCGGCTTGTAGCCGCGCTTGGTCCAGGGCACGCCGGTGCGCTGCGAGTGCTGGGCGTAGAGGCGGCGAATCCGGGTGCCTTCTTTGCCTCGGAGCTGGAACTACCCCCGCGGGTGCGGGGACGACTCGTACATGCGTCGGGCCACGGCTACGCGTTCCGAACTACCCCCGCGGGTGCGGGGACGACACTCCGTGACCAGGGGATTTATCTCGTGGTCACGACATTTTACTTCGCCTCGTTCGAGGGGCGCCAAGCCTGGCCTCCTTGGCGTGGGCGGGGAGTCAGAGTTAGGCCATCAAAGTCCACTGGCCGCGGCCGACCGTGCGGCTTGGGGTTGCCGACGTAGATGCCAAGTCCACTTCGACGAGCCATCGGGTGAGACGTCCTCGGAGGCCGGGCGGCGCCGCGATGAGGACGGCGAGCCGGGCGGCCGGGACGTGCACGGTGCGTGCCTTGTTGACCAGGACGATGGCGTTGTCATCCCGGTCGATGTGACAGCGTTCGGCGTAGAGGCTGCTGATGCGGTCCTCGATCCGGTGTACGTCCTGCGGTCCTGTTCGCCACCATGGGTCAGCCATGGGCCACCGCCTCGGTGGCTGCGGTGCGCACTGGCGCCAGGGTGAGGAGGCCCTGTCCGTAGCCCTTGGCGGGTCCGATGCCGCCGAGGAGGGTGGCGCGTAGGGCATCGGGGTCCGTGACGCGCAGGCGCCCTTCGAACGTGGCGGTGGACAGGGTGACGCGGGGGCCGTCGTTGTGCTTGCGGAAGCGCAGGATGTCACGGCTGACGATGGATGCCGCCGGCCCCGCCGACAGTTCGTGTTCCCCGGCGTGCAGGTCGGTGGCGGGGGGTGTGGCGGTGGCGTCGGGGATGGTGAAGCCGTGGCGTTCGCAGCGCTTGAAGAGCCATTCGAGCTGATGGGTCACGGTGCGGTGGGCGACGCGGGAACCGCGAGGTCGGCTGCCGCTGTCGGCTGCTTCCTTCAGGCGGGCTGATTGCTGTTCGCTGGGTCGGGTGGGGCGGGCGATGTTTTGAACCGGGTTGGCGGTGAGGCGGAAGCCGAACTCGCGGCCTCGGACGATGCGGCCCAGAAGTGGCGTGTAGTCGGCGATGAGTGGGGCGCCTCCGTCGGCTCCGGGCCAACCCGCGTCGTCGACGAGGTGGGCCCAGGAGGGACGGTTCTCGGTGAGGATCAGGACTTCGGCCCGGTGGGGGGTGTTGCTCTCCAGCCGCCACAGGACCCGTTCGGACACCGGCTGGACGGCCAGTCCAGCAAGGATGGCGGCGTGCAGGCGGTGTGGGCTGGAGAGCAGGGACACGGCGGTGCGGCGGCGCGGGTTGAGCGCGATCTTCGACAGGTAGGGCATGCGGTCACCAGCCCAGGAGGGCGAACGGGTCGTGGTCGGGGTGTCCGGTGGCGCCAGCGCCCGGTGCGGGGTTGGTCGGTTCGGGATGGCCGGTGGGCACGGTGACCCAGAGGTGGCGTACGGTTCGGCGGCCGAAGCGTGTTCCGGTCTTGAGGTTGTACGTGTCGGGGACGTCGATGGCGACCTGGTCGCCGGCCGGGTCCTCGACGATGGCTTCCAGGGTCGTCGTGGTGCCGCGGACCTGGCCGCGGCGGTGACGGCCCGCTTCCCACGGGACTTCTTCCAGTACATCGTCCAGTCCCGTGTCGGGATGCAGGCCGAGGCTGACGGGGCCGGTGGGCGGGCAGGAGCGGCGGCCGAGGGAGAGCGGGTGGACGGGATGCCGTACCGCCTCTTCCAGGCTCTGCAGCAGAGTCTTCGGGCCGCGGAGGGCGGCGACGAAGACGGCGTCCTGAAGGTAGAAACGCTGAGTGACGCCGGTGTACTTGGCCGGTGTGGTCCTGGTCTGCTGCCCCTTGGCGTTGGTCTTGGCCGACAGCAGCGGGAGGCCTCGGTGGTCGCTGTAGGTGTGATAGTCGCGCAGCAGGGTGCCGGGCTGGTCGACGCGGACGCCGAGCCGCAGGCCGACCAGGTCGGCGAGGGATGCCTCACGGTCGCGGCCCTCTGCGGCGGCCAAGAGGCCGAGGACACCGGATTTGGTGGGCTGGGGACGTGTTTCGCGCCGGTTGTAGCGGGAGGGGCCGCCCCAGGACTGCAGGGGGGCGGCCAGCCGCAGCACGAGGACGGCGTGGTCGGTGCCGGTCATCGCGTGGCGGCCTCTTCGGTGTCGGCCGGGGCCAGTTCGCCGGCGTCGAGCCACTTGCCGACCAGGTCGTCGATGGTGTCGAGGAGGGCGGGGAACGACAGGGAGGGACCGAACGCCTCGGCGATCTTGTCGCCTTCGGCGGTGTACGTGGCCAGGGTTCGCTGCGGCTTGTTGCCCCAAGTGTCGCCGACCTCCTTCAGCTCGTCGGCGAGCCGAAGGGCGGACTCCGAGGCCAGGCCGGTGGCGCCGGTGACGGGCTCCTCGTAGGCGGAGACCAGGTTCACCGGCTGGTCGGTGCGGAGGGTCAGCAGCACGAGATGGGGCAGGGTGCGGTGGGCGAAGGAGTTCTGGTGCCCGGTGGGCATGGAGCGGGTGAACGCGTCGACGAACCGCACCGCCGTCGCGCGGGTCTCGTGGGTGCTGGACAGGTTGTCGCGGAGTTGGTGCACGCCGAGGACGGCATACCGGTAGAGGGTGGAGGAGTTGAATTCGACGGTGCCGATCATGCCGGCGCCGTGATCCTCCTTGTTCTCGTCGTCGACCGCGGTGTAGTAGTCGAACTCGGTGCGTACAGCGTGGGTGGACAGGGCGTGCGCGACCTGGACGGAGGCGTCCACGTTCAGGGCGGGCAGGTCGGCGACCATGCGGCCGAAGAGGGCGACTTCTGCCGGGTGTCCGGTGGACAGGGTCTGCACGACGGGCAGCTTCTTCACCTCGGCCTTGAGGTCGTCGTCGGTCAGGGCGGCGAGCTCGGTGGCGCGGCCGTCGAGCAGTTCCACCAGGGCGTCGAGTTGCTTCTTGCCGAAGAACAGCAGGTAGGCGGACTGGTCGTCCTTCTTGGTGGACTTGGCGATGCCGAGGGGCTCGAGCAGGGCGGTGGCCAGTCGGTCGGCCTGGTCCTCGGGAAGGCCGGCGCCACCGTCGTCGGTGGTGCGAGCGAGGCGCTGGGCGAGCAGGGTGGCGATGCGCTTGGTGCGGGTGGCCTGGTCGGCCTCGGGTACCTGCCGCGCGTACTCCATACGGGTCGCACGCTTCCACGCCTGTGAGGAGACGCGGGCTCGGCGGGCTCCGCCGAAGACTGCCTGCTTCGGAGTACCGGAGTCGTCCCGGTTGACGTTGGAGGGCGGGAGACTCTGCAGGATGTGGAGCTCGACGAACAGACGGGGCTGGGTCATGGGGTGACTCCTTGAAGGCATAAGGCGTCGCGGCAGCACACGGCGCTTGGGAGAGATACGAGTCGAAGAGGTGACGGCACGCGGAAGTCCGGGCAGCGGGGACTCCGCGTCCTCGGAGGCGCACCGGAGCGGCTGCCTCAGGTGGTGTCAGGACGTCGCCGCGCGGTGGAAGTCCCTGTCCCACTTGTGCCGGTAGCCGCTCACGGCATCCGTCCAGCGCGGGTCGTCCCAGGTACGCAAGGCGGAGCGGATCAGGTCGTAGTCGAGTCCGATGCGGGCCTTGTTCAGCCGTGGGACGAGGTAGCGCAGATGCATGGCGAGTTCGTCGGCGTCGGCGGAGGTGAGCAGGACGCCGAAGCGTCTCTCCAGCGCCGCGGTCTCACCTTTGCCGTCGCTGTCGGTGGCAGCCTTCCGGGCGAGCAGGCCGGCGGCAGTGCCCGGGCTGTGACCGGGGACGTGCATCCGGTGGTCGTGCGTCTGCTGGTGGCGGGCGAAGAGGGTGAGTGCCACGTGTTCGGCTGTCAGGTCCCGGGTGAGAGACCCCTTGTCCCGCCACTCGGATGCCATGGAGGTGCGGTGGAACGGCCACATCGCGGCGACTGTTCCCGCCTCGCGCCCGGTCCCGGACCGTAGTGCGGCCAGTTCCGCGCCGTTGTCCGGGCTGCCGGGCTCGAATGTCGTCCAGTACGGTGCCCGCTCACGGTCGGCGCTCTTCTCGTCGTCGCCACTTGGGGTGGGCAGGCCGGGGTCCGTGTACTGCAGGCCCCAGGCCCGCAGCACCCTGGTCCGC
Source organism: Streptomyces laurentii (assembly GCF_040635425.1). Classification (NCBI taxonomy): domain Bacteria; kingdom Bacillati; phylum Actinomycetota; class Actinomycetes; order Kitasatosporales; family Streptomycetaceae; genus Streptomyces; species Streptomyces laurentii. Next base: position 176,344 of record NZ_JBEYHT010000009.1, read on the forward strand.
TCGGGCCCGTCCCATCGGTTCAGGTCACGGAACAGGCGTGTGTAGTCCAGGCTGATGCCGGCCTTCCGCAGGAGCGGTACAAGCCGTTGAAGGTGGTGTGCCAGTTCGTGCATGTCCTGGGCGTTGGCGGCCGCGATCAGCCGGCGGGTCGACGCGTCCTGTGTCAGCGCCTCGTTCCGGGGCAGGCTCAGGCACGCGGTGCCCAGACCGATGCCCTCCTGGTGAACGGGTTCGGCTCCCGTGTGCTGGTGCAGGCCGAACAAGGTGAGCGTGTAGTGCTCGGCGATGTAGGAGCGGGGAAGTCGGTCGGGGTCGCCGTCCGGCAGGCCATCCGGCAGGTGGATCCGGTGGACGGTCCGCATGGACGCGACGGTGCCGGCCTCCCGGCCGACGCCCTCGCGCAGGGCTCTGAGGTTCCGAGTGACGTACTCGGAGAATTCCGGGCGCCGCCCCTCGTTCCGCGCCGACTGCCAGTCCTGGACGGCTTCCTCCCAGAAGAGCTGCCGTGTCCGGCCGGCTGCGGGGCGCGTCTTTGGGGTGCTGGTGAGGGATGTCATACCGCAGCCGTCTCCTTCGCCGCCTCGCGGGATTCCTCGGCCGCGCGCGTCAGGATCTGGGCGAGCTTCGCCCAAAAGGCACTGGCGGCCTTGCCGCTGCGGTACACGAATTCCTTGTCGCCGTTCTTCACCGTGCGGCCTACGATCGCGCGCGGCGGAGCGGCTGCGAGCAGGAGGCGGGCTTCCGTGCCCGCGGCTCTCCACACGGACTGCTCCCACGCCAGCCGGGCACGTTCCAGAAGCTCGTCGTCGTCTTCTCCGACAGTCCGCAGCCCGACGAGCAGGCGGCGCATGGTCCGGTCGAGGGAGTGCAGGAACTGTGCGGATGGCCTGCTGCCCTTGTCACGGGGCAGCGGATCGCCGCCCGAGGCACGGCGCAGGTCGTTGTTCATGACGTCCAGTGCCCGGGCTGCCTGGCCGGCCTGCTCCACGCAGTCCAGCAGGGCTTCACGCAGCCATTGATCCTGGGCGAGCAGCGCCTTCACGGGCAGGGGCAGATCGTCGCCGATCGCGTTCTCGACCACGGCGGACTGGGTGCCGTATTCGAGTCCCGACGTCTCCACGCCGAGCGGATACGACTCGGACAGCACCTTCGCGGCCTGCAGGTCCCCGATCTGCCGCAGCAGCACGGATGTGTAGGGGCCGTCGCCCTGTGCGGGCAGTGTCATGGCCAGGAGGGTGTTCAGCCCCTGCCAGGCCGCCCGGCCGGAGGCGTGCCGGCGGGGCCGCCGGTGAGGTTGCCCCTTCTTAGGCTTGGCGGTGTGCTGCCATACGGTGTGCGGGTCGTCCTCGGGCGTCTGCGTCAGCCGGTCGCCGGCGGACACGATCACACGGTTCACCCGCAGCCCTTCCTCCGTCTGGCAGGGGAAGAGACGGACCCGGCGGGCCTGGAACGTCAGCAGGTCCAGCAGCCCTCTCGCCGGACGCTCGGACCAGGCGGGCTCGGCCGGCGATGTACAACCGAGGGAGGCCGGGCGCTCGTCCCACGCCCACTGCGGCCGGTCGTCGTCCCTCAGACCATCAGGCACAACGGGCGTGTTCAGCAGCAGCGTCTCGTACAGCGTCTCCCCGGTGGGAACCACGACACCGAGCTGGCCGAGCGGCCCGGTGGGGTTCCCCGTGGTCTTTCCCTTGTCCGCCCGCGGGTCCCCTACGGCACCGGTCTTGATCGACGCGGTGTCCCAGCAGTGCACGTGCAAGAGCCACAGCACTGCGTCACCCGGCGTCAGCGGCAGCTCGTCCGCTTCGCTCAGGGCGCTGAACAGAGGCACGTTATTGCCGGACGCAACCGATGGCACCAGTTGGGCGGTCGACTTCGTCTCCCCGTTCAGCGCCTGCAGTCCGGCAACCTGCGCGAACGGACGCTCCGCGTCGAACAGCCGGAACCGGTCCCCGTAGCGGCCAGGACCGAGATATTCCGCGAGGAGCGCCCGTTCTTCCTCGGAGAACTTCCCGCGCCGGAACCGCTCACCCCACTCCTGCCTGGTCCGCGGCGCCCCGAGTGCGTCGAGCGTGATCGGCAGCAGCAGCTGCCTGAGCACCACCGGAAGCATCGTGTGCACCGGAAGCTCGAGCCGCCGGATGCTGTGTGCTTCGGACAGTGCTCCCGATAAGCCGACCGACCGTGTGGAACCGTCCACATCGACCACGGTCAGCATCGCGCCGTGGACCAGGTCTCCAGTGACATCCATGGCGGCTTCCCCCCTTCATGAGGCATCCACATGTCCCCCTGGACATGCGGACGGCAATCCGATGCGTTTCTCCCCAGGCACGCATCGCCTCGCCTTGCAGCAGATACGCTTCCACGCAATGTTCAATGCTTGCAAGCTGGTTGGCGATTCTCATGGGAGCGTATTTCGCCAACTCATGAGCCCTGGCCAAAGGTTGAGTAAGCTCTGCGGGCGTGTGGAGCGCTCCCGCCTCCCCGGAATGGCCAGGGGTGTTCCCGTTCACTGCTTCACGTGGTCCCCGCACCTGCGGGGGTGACCGGAACCCAAGGGAACGCTCCACGCGCACCACGGCTCACAGACGCTCGACAACAAGGCCGAGATCGTCGTCATACGACACCCGGTTCGCACCCAGCAGCCGCGTACCGTCCTCCTCCAGCACCAGCGCCGACTGGTAGCGCAGCCACGGCCGGTCGGCCCACCCCGGAAGCGGGCGCAACTCCGCTTGGACGGCCTCGGAAAGGCCCTGCGGCAGCCGGATGGTGCCACCCATCAACCGGTCGGTCACCTCGTCGTCATCCACCTCGCCGTGCACCCCGAGCCACGTACCGTCGTACGCCCGGTGTCCGCCAGGAACCCTGCGTACGATCACTGCTTCCGCTGTCGGGGCGCCGTCCCGGACCACGGCGTCGAGCTGCTCCTCGGTAGCGGCCCGGCTGCCCGCGTAGTGGAGACCCTCCAGCGTAGGAAAAGCCCACTCCCGCTGACGACACAGGAGGAATCCGCCGGCATTCCCCTCTCGTTTCAGCTCTTCGGCCCGCCACCGCTCCCACGACTCGGCCTCAGGCCAGCCGGCTGGACAGATCTCGGCTTCCCCGTAGGCGCGAGCGACCAGACTCGGTACATCGGCCGGAATACTCCAGTCCGAGCCCGGACGCGGATTCTTCTCCTCTCCGGCGACGAGAGGGCCTGCGGTCTCCATGACGAGGGCCGCCGCACGCAACAGCGACCACTCTCCGTAGATCTTCTCCGACGTACGCAGGAATCGCGGGATGCCATCCCTTCCCGCTGCCACACCGGTGACCAGAACCCGAGGCACCAGGTGAGCCACCGACCGACGCGTACCACTGTGACGATGGAGCCGGCCGATACGCTGCAGAAGCAGGTCAGTGGGCGCCAGATCGGTGATCAGCACATCGGCGTCCACATCGAAGGACTGCTCCGCAAGCTGCGTGGCGATCACCACCATGCGCCGCGGCCGGTCCTCACCGGCGTGCGGCCCCATGAGACGAAGGCACTCCGCCGTCCGATCCGCACGGTGCGCGGCGCAGAGCCGCGCGTGCAGAAGATGCAGACTGCCGTCGAAGCCGGCATCCCGCAGCTCCTGGTAGATCGCCTGCGCCCGGGCGACCTGGTTGACCACCACCAGGGCGACGCCGCCGTCGGCGACGGATTCCCGCACAGCCTGTGCCACCCGTGCTCCAGAGGGGTCGATGTCGGGTAGCCATGCCAGCTCGACCGGCGCCGATTCCCTCCAGGGCGGCACCGCCTCACGGGACGTCTCCGCGACCGCCCGGCCGCCCGCGCCATAGGCGACCGTGACGCACGGGTATCCGGCGGGCTCCGGGACCGGCTGGTGAACATCCGCGGTGCCGAGGACTCCGGACAGGTAGGCGTCGACGAACAACTGTCGCTGAGCGGGCGGCAGCGTCGCCGACAGCAACACGACCGGAACTCCCGCCTGCCCCAGCCAGCGCAGCGCCTCGACGAGAAACTGCCTCATATAGACGTCCGCGGCATGCACCTCGTCCACGACCACGACCTTCCCGGCCAGTCCCGCGAATCGGAGCATGACATGGCGGGTGCGGGTCGCCGCGTGCAGCAGGTGGTCGACCGTGCCGACAGCGAACGAGGTGAGCAGGCCGCGTTTGTTCCCGAGGAACCAGTGCGCCGGGCCGTCCGCTGACGGGACTGCGACTTGACCGGCCGATGACGGCTCGGCCGGTGCCATGCCGTACTCGTCGTCCTCGTCGATGGCACCGAAGTCGTCCACCGCGGCCGCCCCGGTGCCACAAGGTCCGGTTCCGTCTTCACACCCGCATCCGTCACCATCCGGCCGCGGCTTGCCGTCCCAGATCGCCCGCCACCAGGCGTTGAACCGCCGACGCCCATGCAGGAGGGCGACCTGCGACTCAAGTGCCGGATCAAAGGTGCGCACCCAATCAAGCACCTGCTCATACATCGGGTCACTCGTCGCCTGGGTCGGCATCGCCACGAACACACCACCGAGGCCGAATCGCGCCGCCAGAACCTCAGCGGCCGCAAGCGCCGCCTTCGTCTTGCCCTCCCCCATGGGCGCCTCGGCCACCATCAGACCCGGCACCGGCATTGACCACGCGCGTTCCAGTAACTCCCGCTGTGACGCCCGCGGCTGTACACCCAGCCGGTCGATCAGCGGATCAAGACGGTGCCGTGGCAGGGCAAGGTCCTGCCAGCCACCACGCAGCCCCAACCGCTCCCATGCCACCTCCGCCCGGCGCCGGGCCCCGCCGAACGAGATCAGTTCGGCATCCGCCAGACCCGTGAAGTGACGGCTGTCGCTGGCGATCCAGTCCGCCATCACGATCAGCCCGGACAACGCCAACTGCTCCGCCTTACGCAGGACACCAGTCGGCCGTGTGTCCGCCAGATCTTCGAAACCGACAGCACGGGTGAACACGTCCACCACCGCGCGCTGCGCTTCCTCCCAGGCGGCGCCCCGGCCCTGGACCTCTCGGTGCCGCGGCCCGATGTCCCCAACCGAAGGAAACGCACCGTGATGCCCGGCGATCAGCGGCCACACCCATTCGGCAGCTTCCTCGCTGCCCCATTCGGAAGCCATCCTCGGCCTCAACAGCGCAGCACCGGCGACATCGTGGCGCCACATCTTCTTCCGGTCCGTCGGCAGCCGCCCCCACGTCAGCCCGGTCGCCAGCACCGGTGCTGCCTCGGTCGGATCCAACGCCTGGAACGCCGGGCAGGCCTTCCCGCAGTCGTGGATGCCACACACCCACATGAACCACAGCCGGCCCCGGCCCCCACTGACCTCGTCCAGCCTCCGCCGAAACGCCGCTGACAGGTACCCCTCCCACATCTGCCCGGCCACAGCCGCCGTATCCAGCAGATGCCCCAACAACAGATGCGTCCGGCCTCCGTTACGAGCGGCAGACTTCCCCCATAACCGTGACACCCGCTCCATCACCTCCGGCGACAGCCCCATCGCCTTCATCAAGGCAACGACCGAGCCCTGACGATCCACCACGAAACCACCCCACTTCGACTCCGGGCCACAGTAGGCTCTGCCACTGACAGAGCCCCAGAGCAGGCAGTCGGAGCCGGAATGCATGTAAAGGAAATCAGCGTCCCTCGGTAGCAACGCTGCAGCTCACGCAGTGTCGTCCCCGCACCCGCGGGGGTAGTTCCCGCTGTGGCGGGAGAGTCTGAGAGGGCGCAGTGTCGTCCCCGCACCCGCGGGGGTAGTTCCCTCTACCTGATGGGCGGCGGGATCCTCGCGCTGTCGTCCCCGCACCCGCGGGGGTAGTTCCACCGAGATCGAGGCGTACGTCACCGAGGCACAGTCGTCCCCGCACCCGCGGGGGTAGTTCCTTCAGCCGGCAGGTGATGAGGCCCTGCGCGCAGTCGTCCCCGCACCCGCGGGGGTAGTTCCGGCAGCTCGGGCGGCGGATCCACCCCGCGCCTGTCGTCCCCGCACCCGCGGGGGTAGTTCCCGGGGGTGGGCGTGGGGGCGGGCATCCGGGAGGGTCGTCCCCGCACCCGCGGGGGTAGTTCAGTGCCCCGGACCAAACCGGACCGGGGCACTGCGTCGTCCCCGCACCCGCGGGGGTAGTTCCAGGACGTCGTCCAGGTCGATGGCCGGCGAGGCGTCGTCCCCGCACCCGCGGGGGTAGTTCCTTGTGGCACCCGCACATCCACGTCATCGTCCTGTCGTCCCCGCACCCGCGGGGGTAGTTCCCCGATGGTCCGTGCCGTGTTGCGCACGGTCTTGTCGTCCCCGCACCCGCGGGGGTAGTTCCCGCTTCCGCTGGGACCCGATCCGCGGCTGTGAGTCGTCCCCGCACCCGCGGGGGTAGTTCCTTGGGGCCCGGCTGGTAGCCGTTGCCGTCGTTGTCGTCCCCGCACCCGCGGGGGTAGTTCCCTGGGACATGCCCATGGACGTGCCGTGGTCGTGTCGTCCCCGCACCCGCGGGGGTAGTTCGCGGGTGATCTGGGTCATGAGGGCGGTCGCGAAGTCGTCCCCGCACCCGCGGGGGTAGTTCCCTGACCATCCCGGCCGTACGGACCGGCGCGACGTCGTCCCCGCACCCGCGGGGGTAGTTCCGTGCCGAGGAATCCGCCCTGCCGCTGGTTCTCGTCGTCCCCGCACCCGCGGGGGTAGTTCCTCGCGGTTGCCCTTGGCGCCGGTCTCGGCCGCGTCGTCCCCGCACCCGCGGGGGTAGTTCTCTCGGAGGCCGAGGCGTCCATGTCGGCCGGGGGTCGTCCCCGCACCCGCGGGGGTAGTTCGCCGTGGAAGCGGGTGCCGTACTCGGCCGCGATGTCATCCCCGCACCCACGGGGGTAGTTCCAGGGCCTGCGCGGCCGCCCACGCGCGGGTGACGTCGTCCCCGCACCCGCGGGGGTAGTTCTCCCACTGCCTGTCGGTCCCCCGCCGTACCGTGGTCGTCCCCGCACCCGCGGGGGTAGTTCGACCCACGAGCTGGCGGCGCTGGCCTCGGCCCAGTCGTCCCTGCACCCGCGGGGGTAGTTCGGCACCGCGAGGGAGCTGGTCCCCGCGTACCGGGTCGTCCCCGCACCCGCGGGGGTAGTTCGTGGTCGTGGCTCGCGCTCACGCCTGCTGTGCTGTCGTCCCCGCACCCGCGGGGGTAGTTCCGAGGCCGGGATGATCCTCCACGTCGCGGCGACATCGTCCCCGCACCCGCGGGGGTAGTTCGGCGGGCCGGTACCGGATGTTCACCCCGCTCGCGTCGTCCCCGCACCCGCGGGGGTAGTTCGCCGCGGCGCAGACGGCCCGCACCCGGCAGGCCGTCGTCCCCGCACCCGCAGGGGTAGTTCCGAGGACGAGCGCCGCGCTTTCGCTGACGCCGAGTCGTCCCCGCACCCGCGGAGGTAGTTCCCCGATGGCCCGATCGAGGCAGGCCCAGGCCATCTCGTCCCGCACCCGCGGGGGTAGTTCGGGTGTTGGCCCGGCATCACCAGATGGACCTCGGTCGTCCCCGCACCCGCGGGGGTAGTTCACGGCTCTCGCCGACTGTCCGGCCATTCCTAGTGACCTGAGTCGGAGGTTTGTCGTTAGTTAGGTATGAGTCGTCCGGGTCCGAAGATTCCGCCGTTGTCGGTGACTGATGCCCAGCGGGCTGTGCTGGAGGGGTGGGTGCGTCGGCGGACGACGGCCCAGGCTGTGGCTCAGCGGTCGCGGATCGTGCTGGAGTGTGCCGAGGGACACTCGATCATGGAGGTGTCCCGCCGGCTGCGGGTCGCTCCGGACACGGTCCGCACCTGGCGGCGCCGTTTCCTGGAACGCGGCCTGGACGGCCTGTGTGATGATCCGCGGCCGGGTGTTCCCCGGAAGAT